>NZ_JADHZG010000001.1:600000-818485 GCF_027161185.1 Exiguobacterium sp. KJ 601
TCCGTTGTGGTCGGCCTACGAATGAAGGGAAAATCTGTTCGAACTGCCAGAGAGAAATGCAGAAGGAACTGTCCAGTCTACAGGAGATGCAGGAGGGCTTGGCGAAAAAGTCGAGTATCCGCGCTTATCGTTTGGATTAACATCATGAAGAGGGGGAAGACGCATGCGCATCGATTCAGCCAAGTGGGTACACTTACCAAACACTTATGAAAAGAAAACGCAAGTCGAGCCGAAGCCCGCGCAATCAAGCCAAACGGACCAATTGTCAATTTCGGCGGAAGCTCGCGCCCGGTTTGAAGAACCGGTGAAACATCCGGAACGTCTCGCTAAAATCGACGCTTTAAAAGCGGAGATTGATGCAGGCACATATTCACGGGACGCGCGCGAAATCGCTAAACGCTTTCTACAAGGATGAATGGAAGCGAGGTCCGTTTGAGGCCTTCGCACTGAATAACACGGCACGGAAGCTGACTAAATAAGGGGTACCCCTTTCTTTAGTCGGCTCTTTTTTTGAAAAAAGGAGAGACTCATGCTCACATTACATAAACGGTTACTCGAATTGGCTTACGCAAAAGAACAGCAACTCATTCAAAATGACATGGTGGCATTTAGCACGCTCGTCAAAGAAGAAGCGAAACTCGTCCGACAAATTTCACAAAAAGAAGCGGAACGACTTCAAGGGACGTATGAATTGGACGATGAAGAGATAGAGGAATTGAGACCGGTCTTGTTCGAGTTAAAGCGACAGAACGAATTGAACGCGACGTTGCTCGAACAATCCCTTCGTTATATTACTTGGCATCTGGATATGCTCATGCCGGAAGCAGATGATTTTACATACGGACAACAAGCGTTCGAAACACGCTCGTTCAGCCGTGACGTTTAAGGAGGAAGTGGAATGGGTTCAACATTTATGGGATTAGAGACGGCACGCCGCAGTCTCTCGACACACCAATGGGCGCTTCAAGCGACCGGGAATAACGTGGCGAACGCCTCAAACCCTGGCTATTCGCGCCAACGACTCACACTCGGGATGACCGAACAGCTCTCGGTCAATTTCGGCGGGACGAAAGCCGGACAATTCGGGACAGGTGTACGCGGGGAGACGCTCGCCCGAATTCGCGATCTTATGATCGATCAACAGTATCGTGACGAGTCGGTGAAGAACGCCTTCTATGCGACGAAAGAAGCCGCGTTCGGTCGGATGGAAGACATCATCAATGAACCGTCTGAGAACGGACTCGCTAAATCGCTCGACTTGTTCTGGGCATCACTTCAAGACTTGTCGGTCAACCCGGACGATACGGGTGCGCGAAGCGTAGTTCGGCAACGAGCATTGACGTTGGCACAGACATTTAACTATATGTCTTCATCATTGACTAAAGTACAGGATGACTTAAAGACCGAAGCAGGGGTCGTCACGAAAAAAATCAATGATTTGTTGACGAAAATCAGTGACGTCAACCGTCAAATCGGTGATGCAGAGCCTCTTGGTGTTCTGCCAAATGAATTGTATGATGAGCGCGATCGCTACATGGATGAGTTGTCGCAATACATTGAATTCGAACGTGTGCCTGTTGATTACACGAACGGCGAAACACGTGGGAACTCGCAACGTGTCGCAGAAGGACGAATCGATATTCGTGTAGTCGTCGGTGGTACAGAAGTAAAACTCGTAGACGGTCTTACGGGCGGAGTTGGGAAATTTGATGGGATGACCATGACCAATGCTGCAGGTACGAATACATCGATGACACATGCCGACATGCCTAACGGAAAATGGAAAGCACTTGTTGAAATGTACGGAAGTGCAACTGGTCCAGAGGCAATCGACGGGGCATTCACCAACATGCTCAAAGACTTAGATGAGATGGCGAACGTCTTCGCATCAGCATTTAATGTAGCGCATGGAACAAACATGGACGCGGACGGGAATGCCGGTCGAACTGACTTTTTCGTGGGTACTACTAGCGCCGCTACCATTACTGTGAACCCTGATTTCATGAAGAACTTAGATTTAATTGCAGCATCTAAGGACGGGAACATCGGGGATGGAAGTGGTGCTCTCGAACTTGCGCAATTGAAAGAAAGTGCGCTTAACTTTGCGGGTTCGGTTACGACCTCAACCTCGATCGGCAAGTACTATCAAAATGTTATCGGAAACATGGCAGTCGAGGCTAGCCAAAACGCGAACTTGGCAAAGAGTACATTTGCTCTCTTAAGTAGTTCGGACCAACGTCGGTTATCGGTCAGCGCAGTCTCGCTCGATGAAGAAATGACGATGATGATTCAATATCAACACGCTTATAATGCGGCGGCTCGAAATATCACAGCTGTCGATGAAATGTTAGACAAAATCATTAACGGCATGGGTGTCGTAGGGAGGTAATGACTGATGCGTGTCACACAGACAATGCTCACACAGACGAACTTGAAGCATTTATCAAGTAGTTACAACACACTCGCTCGTGTCCAGGAACAACTCATCAGCGGGAAACGGATTCAAAAAGCATCGGAGGATCCAGTCGTTGCGATGCAAGGAATTCGTTACCGGACCGAGGTGCGTGAAGTCGACCAATTCCGACGGAACGTCAGCGAAGCGACAAGTTGGATGGATTTGACGGACTCGACATTGAACGAAGTCACGGAAGCTGTCAAACGAATTCGTGAGTTGACGACGCAAGCGGCGAACGATACGTATGAATCGTCGCAACGTGCCATCATCAAGAGCGAGGTCGATCAATTGATTGAACACATCGGTTCACTTGCGAACTCAAAAGCAGGCGAAAAGTATATTTATAACGGTACGAAAACAGATCAACCTCTCATCAATGTCGAACAGTTAAAAGCGTATTTAGCGAGTCCGGCTGGTTCTGTCGATTCGATTTATGAGAGTGGAACGGCACCTGCAGCAAGTGGGGAAATCGAATTTGAAGTGTCAAAAGGAATTACTGTACAAGTGAACATGCAACCGGAAACGGTTTTTGGTAAGGAGTTATTTGAAGGGCTTCACAAATTAACTACACTTCTTAATGATCCAACGACTGCCGGGGCAGATTTGTCTGCAGAACTTGATACGCTCGACACACTCGGTCAAAACTTGATCACGGAACGGGCGGAGCTCGGTGCCCGAGCAAACCGTTTGGAGCTCGTCGACAATCGTCTTCAAGATCATGAGATTATCGCCAAGACTATCATGTCTGATAATGAAGACATCGATGTAGAAAAAGTCATTATGGAGCTGAAGTCACATGAAACTGTACACCGTGCAGCGTTATCTGCAGGTGCCCGCATCATTCAGCCGACGCTCCTCGACTTCTTACGGTAATTGATGATGAATCTCGCGAGACTTGAGATGCGGCAGACACAGGCCGCAATCCAGATGACATCCAATCGACCGGTACTTGAGATGCGTCAAGGACGGGCCGACCTGTCCATCCAACAAGGGAGAGCCGAGATGACGCAACAGACGACACAAGGGAAGCTTGAGGTTGATTCATCAGTAGCGAGAAGTGAGAGCAATCTGAAGGGTGTGCTCGAACTCGGTAAACATTTCGGACGGATTGGGGAACAAGGTGCCCGAGAAGCGATGGCGAATATCGCTCGAGACGGCGACCGCATGATGCGAATCGAGAACGGGAATCCAATCCCTTCGATAGCGGCTGAGAAAGTGAATGACCCATATCCGATTGTTGACATGGGCTACATGCCAAAATCAATCGATCGTGTCAAGTTGACGTATACGCCGGCGGATGTGAAAATCGAGTGGAATATCACACCACCCCAAATTGATGTATCGCTCACTCCGGCCGACATCTCGTTCACGCCGTGGACGACGGACATTTCGCTCCGTCAACAGGCGTCACTCGAGATGTGGCCGGTCGGTGGGATGTATGATGAAACGCGTTGAAAGTGAGGACAATCCATGTTCATTGAAACAGACTACTTTGGCAAGATTGAAATAAACGAAGCGGAGACGATCACCTTCGTCAGTGAGATTCCAGGATTTCCGGACTCAAAGACGTTCGTGTTGATTCCGTATGGGGAAGATTTGCCGTTCTGGTCGCTTCAGTCGATTGAGGAACAGGCATGCGCGTTCGTCGTGACGAATCCGTTTTGGCATAAGTCGGACTATGCGTTTGAATTGTCGGATGGCGCGAAAGACCAACTTGGAATCGAGGAGGCGGAACACGTATCGGTCTATTCTATTGTGACGCTTCGTGAACCTTTTGATTCATCGACGCTCAACTTGAAAGCACCGATCGTCATCGAGACGAAGGAACGTCGCGGGAAACAAGTCATCCTAGACGATGCGTATCCAGCTCGTTATCCACTCGGTGGCACGAAAGCGGAGGTGCGCTGATGCTCGTATTGAAACGAAAACAAGGTGAGGCCATCCATATCGGCGACGATGTGACGCTCACGGTACTCGCTATCGAAGGCGACCAAGTGAAGCTCGGGATTGATGCCCCGCGGCATATCGATATCCATCGCCATGAGGTGTACATTCAGATGCAGGAAGAGAACGAGTCTGCACGAAACAGTGCTAACTTGATGAAGCAGATGATTCAAAAACAGTCGGAAGCGTGAGCTTTCGACTTTTTTCATGAATCCGGTAATTGATGGATGACAGCACTCGATGGGTTGGGATAGGATGGAAACGTGAAAGGAAGGAGGGGAATCGGTGGAAACAGGTATTAATAGTTTTTTTATCAACATCAGTCTGATCTTTTTATTCATGTCGCTCACACTCTATGTGATGCGGACGGTTTTACCGATTCAGCCGACCTCCCCGTTATTCGTACGCTTTTGGTTTGGAGTCTCTAACGGATTGACGGCAATTCTCTTAACCATCAACTCCATCGAATTAGGGGATGCCCGAATCGACCTTCGTCTCATCCCGATTGCCTTATCCGCAACGTTCGCTGGACCGTTCGGAGCTATCGTCACGCTCGGTCTGATCTTCATCGGACGCACGACGCTGCACGGAATGAGTGCTCCGTTCGTAGACTCGTTACTACTGTTACTTGTCTTCTTTTTATTTTCTCTTGTCATGACACGCTTACCGATTCGTCGAGGGAGAGGGTATGCCATCTACATCGGGTTAGGTGCGCTCCTCGTCTTGATTCAAGTGAGCGGCAGTGTGAATGAGACGGTCTTTATAAATGTATTTGTTCCTTATTTTCTCATGTTATCTTTTGGGGCCTGGCTCTGCTATTGGGCCGCAAAGAAACTCGAGACGCATCTATGGATGTTTCTCTTACATACGCACCGGGCGACCATTGATGAGTTGACGGGACTTCCGAACCGTTACAGGACGCTCGAACAGATGAATGATTTGGAAATGTCCGGTAACCCGTGGACGTTACTCGTCATTGACGTCGATCATTTTAAACAGTTGAACGATACATATGGGCACTTAGCGGGAGACGCAGCGCTTCGTCATATCGGACAAACGTTGGAACGTAGCCGTCCGCCTTCTGGATTTGTCGGGCGATACGGTGGCGAAGAATTTTTGCTTGTCATTGAAGGTAGTGAAGGCATGGCGAAGGTGGCAGAAAACATCGTGCAGATGGTACAGCGAACACCATTCGAATTTCAAGGTGAAATCATTCCGATGACTATTTCAATCGGTGCAGCGATTGCAGGGCATGAGCCGAGCATGGTCGTGTTCGAAAGAGCAGATGAAGCATTGTATGAAGCGAAGCAAAATGGACGAAATCAGGTCATGTTTGCGTAAAAATCCCCTATAACCGTTGGCGATGATGGTCCAGCGGTTATAGGGGATTTCACGTTTAGTGAATGTTTTTCTTCTTTAATTGTCCGCCGCGGACGTCGTGAATGTTGCCAATGGCGAGGAACGCTTTTTCATCATAGTCATCGAGAATATCTTTTAATTTCGTTTCTTCTAATCGACTGATGACTGTGAAGACGACTTTCTTCCCGTCACCTGTGTAGGCGCCTTCTCCATGAAGATACGTCACACCTCGACCGAGCCGGTCCATGATGGCTTGCCCGATATCGTCTGGTGCGGACGTGATGATCCAGGCTGCTTTCGACTGGTCAATTCCTTCTAGGACAACATCGATCGTCTTGAATGCGATGAAATAGGTGAGGAGCGAATACATGGCCCTGTCCCAACTGAAGACGAATCCGGCCGTCCCGAGGATAAAGATATTGAAAAACATGACAATCTCTCCGACGGAGAATGGTAATCGGTTCGTGAAGGAAACGGCAAGAATTTCCGTTCCATCGAGTGACCCTCCCGCCCGGATGACGAGCCCGATTCCGGCACCGAGTAAGAAACCGCCGAAGACGGTCGACAAGAGGAGGTCGTCTGTGAACGGCTTGATGTCGTGAAGGACGATGGTGAAGACTGACATGAGCAGGATGGCCGTCAACGTGACGACGGCGAACGTCTTTCCGATTTGCCGATACCCGAAGTAGATAAACGGTAAGTTGAAGAGGACGAGCCAAATCGCGAGTTTCGTCTCCGTCAAGTACGACACGATGATCGAGACACCGACGATACCACCGTCGATGATTTGATTCGGTACGAGGAACGCCTCCAAGCCGACGGCAAAGACGAGGGAGCCGAGCAGCAAAAGGACGACTTTTACAAACAGTTCAGAAGCCTTAATCGGATTATGTTCCCGCCTTAAGCGCTGCACTTCCTCAGGTGTCGGGGAAGGCATAGGTGTACGCTGCATACATGGTGCCCCCTTTCCATTTTCTTAAGTATAACAAATGATACGAACCGACAATCATTTACGACAGAGAATCTGACATGAATATTCAGAATAGATAGAGGATTCTTGATAAATTATTTTGGTATTATTTTATGTTAGGCTAAAAAGGTTGTTGAACAATGGATGGAGGTCTATAGGATGAAACGAGAAAACAAAACGTGGTTGATGGCGTTTCAAATGATGATGAACATCATCGGGGGACTCATCGCGGCGTATGGATTGGAATCGGTCCTCATTCCGAATAACGTTTCGGACGGGGGCGTCACTGGAATCAGTATTGTCGGGTCACAACTGACGGGACTGCCGCTCGGTATTTTCATCGGGGTGTTAAATATTCCGTTTGTCTATCTCGGTTATAAACAAATCGGGAAGAGCTTCGCCATCCTTTCAGTCACCGGGATTGCGTCTTTGTCTGTCGGTACGGTCATTATGCACCATGTTCCGACTATCATCGAAGGGGATGCGCTACTCATCACGGTGGTCGGTGGGATCATACTCGGGTTCGGAATGGGGATTTCGCTTCGCAACGGGGGAGCGCTTGACGGTATCGACATGTTGGCGGTCCTGTTATCACGTAAATTGCCGTTCGGTACGAGTGATTTGATTTTATTTTTAAATACGTTCGTCTTTATCGTTGTCTCGACGGTATTTGGTCTTCAAGGAGCGGTCCTGTCCGCCATCGCCTACTTCATCGCCTCGAAAGTGATTCATATCGTCGAAGAGGGATTGAGCGGGGCAAAAACGTTCAAAATCATCACGAGTGAACCGCAGGAGATGGTCGAGACGATTCGGGACCGTCTCGGACGGAGCGCCACGTTGAATCAAATTCAAGGGGCATATTCCAAAGAAAGTTATTACGAAATCACGTGTGTCATCAACCGGCTCGAAGAACGAAAAATCAAAGACATCATCGATGATGTCGACCCGAAAGCGTTCGTCGTCGTGTATGAGGTGACAGAGGTCAAAGGCGGGAACTTCCAAAAACGTGATATTCATTAACGGATGGCCAAGGGTCGTCCGTTTTTTTAACCTCTACACGTGTGAACCGACCAAGCAGGAAATCGCACATGGTAAGTGGAAGAAGTCGATGCAAGAGAAAGGGGAGGATTGGAAATGTACGCACTGATTGGAAAGCTTGTCACGAAAGCGGGGCAACGCGACAGACTAGTGGCAATTTTGTCGGAAGCGGCGCGGGAGATGGAGGCGACATCGGATTGTGAATCGTATCGGGTTCACGTGTCGCTCGATGAGGCGGATACCGTATTCGTCTATGAAGTATGGCGAAATGAGGAGGCGCATGCGGCGTCGTTGTCGCTTGTTGAAGTGAGGGCGTATATCGATCAGGCGAAGCCAATCCTCGAGCGGATGGAGCGGATTGCCGCACTCGAACTCCGGAGATGACCAAGAAGGAATAAAAAAGACGGATGGCCAAGGGTCGTCCGTTTTTTGCAGGAGAAATGGCGAGATGTCGAGAACATGACAGGATTCGGAAAGGAGGGAGCGCATGCGTCCACTCATACTCGGTGTCTTCGCCGCCTTGTTTTTTGCGAGCACGTTCGTGTTGAACGAAGTGATGCAAGTCGGAGGTGGCAGCTTTGCCTATAGTGCCTCGCTCCGCTTTTTGTGGATGATTCCGTTATTGCTAGTTGTAGTCGCATTTCGTGGTGGACTCAAGCGAGTCCTCTCAGCATTGAAAGAAAGTCCTCGTCCGTGGATTCTTTGGGGGACGGTCGGGTTCGGACTATTTTACGTCCCGATTTGTCTCGCAGCCGAGGTCGCACCCCCGTGGCTGATTGCGGGCACGTGGCAAGTGACGATTGTCGCCGGAGCACTGTTGTCCCCACTCTTCAAGAAGGCAGACGGAACACGGGAGCGAATCCCATGGCGCGGACTTCGCTTCTCGGTCTTGATTCTCATTGGGGTCGTAATGATGCAAGTGGAGTTTTTCGAGTCGTTCGAACCTCGGTTCATTTGGCTTGGGGTCGTGCCGGTCATCATCGCCGCATTTGCCTACCCGCTCGGAAACCGGAAGATGATGCAGCACACGGACCTCGACGTGTTCGAGCGAATCCTCGGAATGTGTCTCGGGTCACTCCCGGTCTGGCTCCTGTTGTTCGGTTACGGGTTGACGACGGGGCGTCCCTCATCGAGTCAGCTCGGGCAGACATTCCTCGTCGCCCTGTTATCCGGGGTTGTCGCGACCGTGCTATTCTTCATGGCGACCGATCTCGTCAAACATGACATGGGAAGACTGGCGTCCGTCGAAGCGACGCAAGCGCTCGAAGTCCTGTTCGCGCTCATCGGGGAACTGGTCTTCCTGCATGCCGTCATGCCATCGCCAATCGCTTTGTCCGGGATCGCGCTCGTCATGGTCGGGGTCGTCTTCCACAGTCGGAGTCAGTTTATGGAGCTTCCGACCGTGGTCCGACAAGAGGCATAAAAAAATCCCCTCAGTCTTTTGAGCGAGGGGATGGTCATTAACTTGTTGTCAAACTGCCTTTGACTTTGTCATAGAAATCATCCATCATACCGGTACGGCTACCGAGTTGGCAGATCAGTTCGAGCGTTTCTTTATAGAACTTCTTGACGAGTCCTTTGTTTTTGACGCCATCCATTGATGCGAGCGTCTGATCGAGATTCTCTAAAATCTCTTTGATTTGCGCGTCTGAGTCCGGTTTGACGACTGTCATATTCTCGGGGATGCTGACGACTTTTTCTTGACCTTGGTGACGGAACGATGCACCGAAGCCAAGGTTCTCGATGAAGAGGTGCGGCATCACTTTTTGACCGAAGAAATGCTTGTGCCAGTCCGTTGCTTTCATCGTGTCCATGTCCTGTTTGAACGTAGATGCCGTGGAGACATATTGTTTAAACAAATCCGTCATGAATTTCTCGATGACCGGGATTTGAAGGGCGAAGACGTTTTTCAAGAGCGCGTCGAGCTGAGCGCGTGTCAAAGTAGTTTCGTTAGACATGTCAGTTCCTCTTTTCTATAGTACGTTACTACCATCGTATGGGATTGACGGACACTCGTCAATGTAAGGGGAAACATTTTTTCAGAATATTTAATGAAAAGTCGTTAACTTGTGGGATAATCAAGTGAAGACATTAACAAGTGAGGAGTGGTTCTTGTGAACAAATCGATGAAATGGGCGCTCGCGCTCGGTGTGACAGGTGCATTGGTGGCGACAGTCGGTGTCGTCTCGTCCCGGGGACGGACAGAGGATACGACGCAGACGATTCGTGACCGTGAGCTCGGCTATGAGATCATCTTGCCGTCGAAGATTGTCGAGGCGATCGAGCGAGGTGATGTCTATATCGAAAAGGCGCAGGACGTCGTTGACATCGGGGACACGAAGAGCTACGGTACGTTCGATTTATACTATAACGTTGAGGACGGGGACGACCAACTCTTGTTCCACCTGGACTTGATCGACCGCGAATTGACTCAAGAGGCGTTCGCGACAGAAATCGGCTACGGCAACTATCTCGGGACGAACGACAAGACGTTCTTCTGGGTCGAACCGACAGAGGCCGTCCCAGGTGCGGAGGCGCATACGGACGAGATTGCCGAGTTGATCGAGACACTTCCTGAGTTAGAGTTTCGAACGTTATAACATGGAGAGACTGCAGACGGCTGAATCGTTTGTAGTCTTTTTAGAATGGGTGGTCGTGTGCGAACGAGAGGAAGGGATTATACAGAAGGATTGATCGTAGCCCTTCTGTTTATCGTTGCGATGTATATATTTGATTTACCGAAACAAGAGAGCTTGATCACCTTGGCTGTCGTTATCGTCATCTCAGTCACGATGCGAGAAGTGACTCATTTTTTTCAGAATGAAAGAAATCATTGAATGTCTGCTCGCTACGGCGGGCTTTTTCCTTTATGCTACAATACAAATGAGGTGATATGAATGAATTGGACAGTAGAAGAAGTAAGACAGGCAGATGACGTCAAAGCGTTAGAACAGGCGGTCAACGCGAACGACAAAATCGACGTAAAGGTTGGGCATGAGTCGGTCGGGCAGAACGACTATGCGGTATATGAGGGGGAGACGCTCGTTGGTTATCTCATGCTTTTCCCGTATCTTCCGAACGAGTATGAAGTGAATGCGCTCGTTCATCCTGAATACCGGAAACAAGGTGTCTTCACGGCACTACTCGAAACGGCAAAACAAGACGCGAAGTTGAACGGTTGCGAAGCATTCACGTTCGTCATCGACCGAAACTCGGCATCCGGGAAAGCAGTGCTCGAGCATCTTCAGGCGGCGTATCAGTTCTCGGAATACAATCTCGTCTTGAAAAAAGCGGAGCTCTTCTTGAAACCGGACGAGGTATCGTTACGTGAGGCGACAGCAGACGACCGTCCGCTCATCATCGCGACGCTCAGCGAGGCGTTCGGAGATCCGGTCGATGTGACGGAAAACATCTATCAACAAATCGATACGCCAGACCGCGTGACGTATATCGGTGAAGTGGACGGCAAACCGATCGGTGTGATTCGCGCCCTTCTTACAGGGGACGACGCGGCAAGCATCCATGCGTTCGGGGTCAAAGCAGGCGAACAAGGCAAAGGCTACGGTACGAAAATGTTGAAACAGATGGTCCAACAACTGTTCCGCATGGGCCGGACGAAAGTCGAGCTCGATGTCGAGACGGAAAACAAGGCGGCGCTCGAGATCTACAAACGCGCCGGTTTTGCGGAGAATGGCGGCTATGAGTTTTACATGATCGAATTATGAGGTGAACCACATGGTGAAAAATCTGAAATGGCTCGGCGCGGCGTTTGAAGCCTTTCTCGGGATTCCGTTTCTTGGCGGTCTCTTTATCATCGGGATGGGCTATTCGCCACTCGGTTTCATGTTTGTGTACCACGTGATTGTATTGATTCTTTCGTTCAGTCAACTGAATCGATTCTCTTACGGGGCGGCGGTCGGAATTGCGGCCTCGGTGCTCGGCTTCATTCCATTTGTCGGCATGATGCTGCACTGGGCGGCTGCCATCACGCTCGCGATTGACGCGGCGACGACACCACGTCGTGTGGTGCACGTCGAACGTGATGATGAAGCATTCTAACGAAACGTACTCCTTGACGGGGGTACGTTTTTTCATTGACCAAACGTTCAACTGAAAACGCTATACATTCATTGGAAATTGGACGATATAAGGAGTGATGAACACAATGAGGAGGAACAAACAGTGAAAGTATTTAAAAACTTTACGACGCAATTGCTCGCGTGGATTTTGGTCACGTCCTTTATCACGGGCGGAGCGGTCGGTTACATCACCCTATTACTCTTGACGGAACTCGAGATGGAAAAAGGTCAAGTCATGCTCGTCGGTACGGTCGTGGCATTACTCATCTCATCACTCGGCGGAATCGTTATTTACTTGATTGCCCGTCGTCCACTGAAAGCGGTCGAGATGGCTTCTGAAAAAGCTGTTGAAGTTGGGAATGGTGATTTGACGGTGCACTTCGCTGACGAGAAGACGACGGATCGTTCAGAGATGGGACGTCTACTCTTATCGATGGACAACATGGTCGAACACCTTCGGGAACAAGGCACGAACATGCGTTACACGGCGGACCAATTGACGGGTTCGGCACAGGAAATCGCAGCTTCAGTTCAAGAAGGGAACGTGGCGGGCGAAAGTATCCGTTCTGCGATGGATTCCCTCAACAAGATGTTAGAAGACAACGTCAGTGCGACGTATAACTCGATGGACTTGCTCGGAGCGGTCGCGCGTACGATGGAGAGCATCCGTCAAGAGATGTCATCGGCGCTTGATTCGGCGAGCGAGATGCAACAGGAAGCGGAGAGCGGGAAAGGTCTTGCCTCGTCTTCCGTCAATGCGATGCATGCGATTGCTGGGAAAGTGGAGCAATCATCAACACTTAACAGCCAGTTGACGGAAATGACAGGCGAGATCTCACGGATCACGGATGTCATCAGTGACATTTCGGCACAGACGAACTTGCTTGCCTTGAACGCATCGATTGAAGCGGCACGTGCCGGTGAGCATGGGCGTGGATTCGCTGTCGTTGCGGCAGAAGTGAAAAAGCTCGCGGAACAAACAGCGAACTCGACTCAAGAAATCACGGATCTCATCGTAGATGTGAAGCGTCTCGTTGGCGATACATCGTCTTCAATGGCGAACGTCAAAGCAGAAGTGGAGACAGGTGTCGGTTTAGTTGAAAAAGCAGGTGGTGCGTTCGCATCGATTCACAATTCCGCAAATGAAGTATACAGTCATGTCCATTCGGTCGATTCACTCCTTGATGAGTCACGTGGTCAGATCGATTCGGTTGTGACAAACTCGGCGGGCATCGTTGGCATGGTCGAAGAAGCATCGCGTTATGCGAATGAAGTGACATCAGCGGCGAGCCAGCAAGCGGCTAGTCTTGGTGAGGTGAACGGAGCGATGTCAGAGCTCGTTCGCGTCGCAGAGAGTTTGCAGAATGAGACGGAACAGATGAAAGTAGAAGTGTAAGAAGGTTGAAAACGTCCCAACGATGGGACGTTTTTCATTACATACATATAAAATTTGAAGAAATCATAAAAAAAGTTGTAAAAAGACTAAACTGACGAGCCTTCACTCCGATATAGAGTATGGAAACGATAAAACGTTCCAACAAATGTAAGGTGAGGGGCCGGCCTAAACCTTACATGCTCGGACAAACGGATTTGGAAGAGCGGAAAAACTCAAACCTATGGAGGGAAATTACAATGATTATCAACCACAACCTTAACGCAATGAACGCACACCGCAACATGTCGTTCAACACAACTAACTCTGGGAAGGCAATGGAGAAACTTTCTTCAGGTCTTCGCATCAACCGTGCTGGCGATGACGCTGCTGGTCTTGCAATCTCTGAAAAAATGCGTGGACAAATTCGCGGTCTTGATCAAGCGTCACGTAACGCACAAGACGGAATCTCACTCATTCAAACAGCTGAAGGTGCTTTGAACGAAACACACTCAATCCTTCAACGTATGCGTGAACTTTCTGTTCAATCGGCGAACGATACGAACACAAATGAAGATCGTGCTGAGCTTCAAAAAGAAGTATCAGAATTGACAAGTGAGATTTCGCGCATTGCGAATAACACAGAATTCAACACGAAAACATTGATGAGTGGCGGTTTCTCAGCAACTGGTTCTGGTCTTCAATTCCATATTGGTGCGAACGCTTCACAAAGTATTGAATTGACAATTGCAAACATGACAGCAACTGGACTTTCTGTAGATGGAGTTGACATTTCAACTCAAGCAGGTGCTGATACTGCAATCACAACAATCAACGATGCAATCAAAAATGTATCGTCTGAGCGTGCGAAACTTGGGGCGACACAAAACCGTCTTGAGCACACAATCAACAACTTGAACGTTGGTGCTGAAAACCTTCAAGCTGCTGAATCACGAGTCCGTGACGTAGATATGGCGAAAGAAATGATGAACTTTACGAAAAACAACATCTTGAACCAAGCTGCACAAGCAATGCTTGCTCAAGCTAACCAACAGCCACAAGCTGTACTTCAGTTGTTACGTTAAGATCAATTAAAACCATAAAAAAGGGAAGCAGACTTTACGTCTGTTTCCCTTTTTTTAAATAAATTTGTCAGTCTATCGATATTCATATATTGAAATTGTATACTATATACAGATTAACTTTTAAAACATAAAAGGAGAGCCTTATGTCGCAATTAAAAAATGTTATTAAAGAACTTCGAGACATCTCGAATCAACTAGCCTTACTCGCTAAAAATGAAGCGTGGGATGTCATAGATGAGATTGTGGGGATGATTCGACTCTTTGGAGAACAAATCCATTCCAATGGGATTCGGACGACAGAACATTTGTCGGAGCTTCAAGTAATAAAACAAGAGAATCCACAACTGTATACCAACATTGTCCATGATAATTTGCAATTATTAATTACAGAATATGAAGCGTTAATAGCGGTAGAACATCAAAATCAAATCGTCTTCCCGTTCCGCTACCATGAGAATGAGATGGCTCTTATAAAGCAGAGCGATAGTAGCCACTATTTTGTGAGTGAAACGCTTTTAGAGTTTGAGCGGTTGCAGGCCAAGATCGCTGATGAAACGGAAGCCATTATTCTATTGGGGTATGGGAGTGGGATGTTTCATGCTGAGTTCATAAAACAATATCATGTTTTAACGATTGATCCCTTCAACTTACCGTCAAACATTAAAAATGATTCGGTCTTGTCTTTTCTTGATTCGCAAGAAGACTATAAAACGTTATTGCAATCAAAGTTTCAATCTTTAATTGGCTTGAAAACGGAAGTCATAAAACATCCACTTTACGAAGATACCAAAGAGTTGCTTGAACTTTTAAAGCTAGTTCGGAACTACTTAAGTGAAAGCCGAATTGATTTAACGACACGCAAAGTATATACAGAGAGCTGGTATCAAGAATCATTTAAAAATGCAAGCTACCTAAACGAAAATACAAATCGTCTTCTCAACATAGATTGTCTGAGACACCGATATAAAGGAAATCATGCATTGATGATTGCGGGGGGGCCTTCTTTAGAGGAAGCTATTCCATATCTACAACAAGCGCAACAGGCCTACTACATTATCGCAATCGGCCAGACGGTCAAAGTACTGCTTGAAAACGGGATTCGTCCTGACTTTGTCATATCGATTGATGCAGGAGAAGCGAATGCTCACTTCTTTAACGATATTGAAATTGATGTCCCCCTTGTCTATTCTTTACAAGTCAATCATCAGATTCCGCAACGCGCAAAAGGACTGTTGATACCATATGCTGACGCACGGATTACTCAAGATTTGTTATCTTATTCAAAAACAGTGTTTAGTACTTATCCTACAGTAGCGTTAGCAGCGGTTGCCTTTGCGAACTATTTGGACTTTGATTCAATTGGATTGATTGGACAAGACTTGGCATTGCGAGAAGGTGAATATTATAGTGCTTCGGTCAAACAGGTTTCTTCTACGGATGGTCAATTGCATCATACTTTGTATGAAGTTCCGTTAAACAATGGTGAGATGGGGAAAACAACGCCGATTTTATTTGGTTTTTTGAGTGGTTACCAAACTCTAATCAAATCAAATAATGGATTATCCGAAAAATTAATTAATTATGCAGAATTCGGTGCTCGTATTGAAGGGACATTTTATAGAACTCTTAAAACATTGCAAACCGAACCAATCCAAAAGAGAAAACTTGAAATAAAAGACGAGGTAGATCTAAATATCCCTATTAAATATGTTCAGAACTTATTAGATAGTATTACGCATCGCCTGGAAATCCTAAAAAAGCGATTGTATCGTATTACTAATCAAAAAGCAGTAACTGTCGATGAATTTGAAAAAATATTACGGGATTGGGATGCGATGATTGAAGCACCATCTTTCCGAACACATATCATGCCGCTTCAACTCGTCAATTTATTAATCATTCAAAATAAAATTAAATTCCATAATCGATACAATCGAACGAGTGCATTACGTCTTTCGATTTTGTCGCGAATGTTTGAGTCGATTCAAGAACTACAAACTCAACTTCACACGATAAAACAAGCGTATGCAGAAACGATTAAGTAACAAGTAGCGCCAATCATATATTTATTAGACATTGTGCATGAGAGAGGAAGTATATAAGCATGTTTACAAATCAGACAATTTTAGTCACGGGTGGTACAGGATCTTTTGGGAAAAAATTCATCTCCACCGTATTAAAACAAAACGTAAAAAAGGTCATCGTATTTAGTCGTGATGAGTTAAAACAATATGAAATGGCGCAAGAATTTACAGATCCTCGGGTACGTTTCTTCATTGGGGATGTTCGTGATAAAGAACGTCTCTATCGTGCATTTGATGGAGTGGATATTGTCATTCATGCTGCAGCGCTCAAACATGTCGGAGCTTGCGAATATAATCCATTCGAGGCCGTAAAAACAAATATTCATGGTGCTCAAAATATTATTGAAGCGGCTATTGATCGTGGTGTTAAAAAAGTTATCGCACTAAGTACGGATAAGGCTGCAAGTCCGATTAACTTGTATGGTGCGACTAAATTGGCATCAGATAAATTGTTTGTCGCTGGTAACTCATATGCCGGGGATAAAGACACACGATTTGCTGTCGTTCGATACGGTAACGTCGTCGGAAGCCGAGGTAGTGTTGTGCCCTTCTTCAAGAAGTTGAAGCAAGACGGAGCAACGGTCATTCCAGTGACCGATGATCGGATGACTCGCTTTTGGATCACATTAGACCAAGGTGTCCAGTTTGTTATCGATAGTTTGACACGTATGAACGGTGGAGAGATTTTTATTCCGAAAATCCCAAGTATGTCGATTCTTGATTTGGCTGAGGCGATTGCTCCGGAGTGCGACATCAAAATTGTGGGGATTCGTCCAGGTGAGAAATTACATGAGGCAATGATTACGGAAGATGATGCACGACACACGTTAGAGTACGACGATTATTTTGTCATACAACCTGAGTTCCCTTGGTGGAGTGCAGAGTATTCAAATGGTGGAAAGTCGTTACCAGAAGGGTTTACATACGTCAGTAATGTAAACAATCAGTGGCTATCGGTCGATGAATTAAGAGAGTTAGTGAAGTGAGGAAGACGGCATCGTCATTTTTTGATGAGAGGAAGTTTAGAGTGATTGATCAACCTGTAAGAAACACGTTTCTGCCTTATGGCAGACAATGGATCGATGAAGAAGATATTCAAGCTGTGGTCGACACGTTACGAGGTGACTTTTTAACAACTGGTCCTGCTGTTGATGAGTTTGAACAAGCAATCGCTCAGTATGTTGGAGCTCGCTATGCTGTCTCCTTTTCTAATGGGACGGCCGCCCTACACGGTGCCTGTTTTGCAGCAGGGATTGGTGAGGGGGATGAAGTCATCACCACCCCGATGACTTTTGCAGCTAGTGCGAATTGTGTTCTTTATCAAAAAGGAATACCTGTATTTGCTGACATTGATCCAACTACGTATAACTTAGACCCGAATGCGATTGAACAAGCCATCACTCCACGCACAAAAGCCATCATCCCTGTCCACTTTACAGGTCAACCTGCAGCGATGCAGGAGATTCATCGAATTGCCGAACAACATGACTTAGTCGTCATTGAAGATGCGGCTCATGCGTTGGGTGCCACCTATCAAGGGAAACGAATCGGTGCACTAAGTGATATGACGATGTTTAGTTTTCATCCTGTTAAACATATTACTTCGGGTGAAGGTGGAATCATCACGACAAATGATGAAGTGTATTATCGTAAATTATTACAATTTCGGACCCATGGAATTACAAAAAGTGCTGAACAGTTAGTTGATCACCATGGTCCTTGGTACTACGAAATGCAGTTTTTGGGTTTCAATTATCGAATGACAGATATTCAAGCTGTCCTTGGAACAAGCCAATTGAAGAAGATTGAACGATTTATTGAGTTACGAAAATACTATGTTTCTTTATATAATGAGGCATTTCGCGAGTTATCTGAAATTACGATACCGCATCAAGATGAAAGTGGAGAGTCCAGCTGGCACTTATATATCATTCGCTTAAATCAAAACCGGTTAAACGGTTCACGGAAAGAACTGTTTGAGGCCTTATTAAATGAAAACATCGGAGTCAACGTCCACTATATTCCTGTTCATTGGATGCCATATTATCAAGAGCTAGGGTATGAAAAAGGGATTTGTCCACACGCAGAAACGCTATACGAAGATATCATTACACTCCCTCTATTTCCTGCGATGACTGAGGAAGATGTGTACGATGTGATCGATGCGGTGAAAAAAGTGTTAAAACGATATGGGAAGTGAAAAATGGCTATGAAAACGGTGGCGATTATTCAAGCACGGATGGGCTCAACGAGGCTTCCTGGGAAAGTATTGATGAAACTGCAAGGCCGCACGGTGCTTGACCATGTTATTACTCGAGTAAAACAATCGAAATTAATTGATGAAATCATCGTTGCAACGACAACTTTGAGTGAAGACGATGTATTGTCGGAGGAAGCAAAGCGATATGGTGTTCGTGTGTATCGAGGAAGTTCAGATAACGTACTGAGTCGATACTATGAGGCAGCTATGGAAGCCGAAGCTGATGTGGTGATTCGAATCACTTCAGATTGTCCCTTGATAGATCCTTTCATTATCGATCATGTGATTCAACAATACCGCGACACAACAAACCATCTTGTGACAAATGTAGGGACCAAGCCAAGTGAGCGAACGTTTCCAAGAGGTCTAGATGTAGAAGTGTTTTCATTTGAATCCCTCTTCGCTGCTTATCATCATGCAACAAAAGATTATGAGCAGGAACATGTCACCCCGTTAATCTATGAACAGCATCAACATAATGTATCTTGTTACGACAATGAAACAAACTATTCTCAGCATCGGTGGACGTTGGATACACCTGAAGACTTGAAATTGATTTCTGAAATTTATAGTCGTCTTTATAAGGGAGAGCATGACTTTTATTTAGAAGACATTATTCGGCTATTTAAGGAAGATCCTCAATTAATTGAGATTAATAAGCATATTGAACAAAAAGTAATAAGATAAGAGGGACACATTATGAAAGTCATGATTTTTACGGAAGGTGGAAAAAGGACGGGATTTGGACATCTGACAAGGTGTATTGCTTTATATGATGAAGTGAAACGGAGAGGGATAGAAGTTGAGTTAATTGTTCAAAGTGATGTAGATTTGAGAAACTTGGTTGGGGACCGGTATTGTACAATCATCAATTGGTATATCGTCGATTATTTGTATAGAGTCGTTCAATCTGATTTTTATTGTATCGTTGATTCATACATCGCTACGAGAGATTTATATCAAGTAATCGCTCAACGTTCAAAATCAGCTATCTTTTTAGATGATACAAATCGTATTCATTATCCTGATGGGATTGTAGTCCACCCTTCTCTAAGTACAAATGATGTACCCTCCGGAAGTTTAGCTGGACCAAAATATATCATTTTACGAGACGCGTTTCGAGAAGAGGTACGTCCTTTTATCCGGCAGGATGTAACCAATGTTTTGATTACTGTAGGTGGTACGTTACAACCTTCACTTATCCAATCCATTGTCCATCTCATTTGTTTTAAGCATCCAGAAATTACTTTTCATATTTTAATTGGAGATAAGTATGACCCTATTCTTGAACGAGAACTATTGTCCGTGTCTAATATTATTCTGCATCGATATGTACCCAGTCATGAAATGAAACGATTGATGAGTTGTTCAGATTTAGTGATTACCGCTGCTGGACAAACCATCTATGAATTGATTATCTCGGGAGTACCATTTGTTCCAATAAAAATCGCTGAAAACCAAGAGCGAAACATGCTTGCGTTACGCAGTAGAAAATTAATTTCTTCAAATGTGACATGGGAATCTTCAACATTTGCTCAAGATTTACAGACTGAGTTTAAAAGAATGCTCCCAATGCATATTCGAACTAAGCAAACGATGAATTATGATGGACTATTAGATGGAAACGGTCCTCTTCGAATCATTGATTCGTTGCTTTATAACAAAGGAAATAATTTGTTTTTAAGAAAAGCAACGCTACAAGATTCTCGTCAAGTTTTTGAACTATCCAACCAGAAATATGTTCGTAAGTATTCAATCAATCAAAAGTCAATTTTATGGGAAACACATCAAATTTGGTACAAAAAAGTTTTATTGTCGAAACAATATCTTTTTTTGATTGTGACGGATTATTCGAATCAAGTATTAGGTCAAATTCGATACGAACGAATAACTAACCATGCGGTCATTAGTATCAGCTTATCGGAAAGATTGATAGGAAAAAGAGTCAGTCAACCACTGATTCAACAAAGTCTAATGATGGTTCAACAAGTTTTGAAAGATGTTCGTGAGATAAAAGCCTATATTTCAAATGAAAACATTGCATCGAAGAAGGCGTTCGAAAGAGTAGGCTTTGAGATGAAAGCTCACGAAGATGATAATAAACTACTCACATACATATATAAAATGGAATAAAGGTGACACTTCATGAATCTTTCGAAACAAGTATTTATCATTGCCGAACTATCTGCTAATCATGGCAGTAGTATTGAAATCGCAAAACAGACAATGAAAGCAGCGAAAGAAGCAGGTGCTGATGCAATTAAAATTCAAACATATACACCTGACACGATTACAATCGATAGCCGTAAAGAGTACTTTCAACTAACACAAGGTACAATCTGGGATGGTCGCACACTTTATGACTTGTACCAAGAGGCCTATACACCGTGGGAGTGGCATAAAGAGTTGATGGACTATGCAAAAGAGTTGGATATTATTTGCTTCTCAAGTCCTTTCGACCCTACTGCTGTGGATCTATTAGAAAGCTTACAGGTACCTGCGTACAAAATCGCTTCATTTGAAATCACTGATCTACCACTCATTGAATATGTTGCCTCCAAGAACAAACCAATCATCATCTCAACTGGAATTGCAACGCTTCAAGAAATTGAAGATGCAGTATCCGTCTGTCGTAAAGTTGGAAACGAGCAAATCATATTATTGAAATGTACGTCAGCCTATCCAGCAAAAGTTGAGGATGCGAATCTCGTAACGATACAAAATATGAAAGAGACTTTCGGTGTCGAAGTCGGATTATCGGATCACACGCTTGGAATCACTGCACCGATTGTGTCCGTTGCATTGGGAGCGAAGGTGATTGAAAAACATTTTATTTTAGATAAATCAATTGGCGGCCCAGATGCTAGTTTTTCTTTAGAGCCTCATGAGTTTAAAGCGATGGTCGATTCTGTTCGAGAAGCGGAACAAGCACTAGGTCGCGTCGACTATCAATTAAATGAGAAAAAAGTGAAGAATCGTGAGTTCGCTCGTTCGTTATTTGTTGTGAAAGATATTCAAGCTGGGGAAGTCTTCACGACTGAACATGTCAGGTCCATTCGTCCGGGACATGGATTAGCTCCGAAACATATCGATTCCATTCTTGGTAAAGTGGCAAGAAAAGATATCGAGCGTGGAACACCAATGAGTTGGGATTTGATTTAATAAAGTAAATAAGATGATTGTCGAGGCAACGGATTACGTTGTCTCTTTATTATGTGTGAGAAAAAAGAAGAAACTTAAGGAAAAAGTATTTTGACCGATATAAGAAATGAGACCATAACATGTGAGGGAGTAGAAGACTATGAATCCGACCATTTCTGAAGTCAGACTTCACTTGCCTTCTTCTGTATTACCGTATGAGCAAACTAAAAATGTGTTCGTTGAGGCCAATCAAACTCAACTCGCCGATGAAGGTATTGTTATTCTTCCGACGCCTCAACACATTACAAAGTTAGAGGCAGCGGTCGAGAAGGCGAATCAAGTCCTTGAAAAGCAACGTACCGGCTTGAAATTTATGAAGCACGAAAAACTGAATGATTATTATATTCAAATCGTCGATGCGAACAATGAAGTAATCCGTGAAATCCCAAGTAAAAAATCAATGGATTTCTTTGCGGCGTTTATGGAGTTTAATCATTTATTCGACGAACGGATATAAAAAAGGAGTGGGCATATGACATCACCAATTCGATTTGGCGGATTAGCCAGTGGAATCGATACCGATAGTATCATTAAACAAATGATGCAAGCAGAACGAATTCCAGTAGATCGTTTAGAACAGAAAAAACAATTGACCGAATGGCGGCGTGACTCTTATCGTGAGGTCAACCGTTCACTGTTAGCATTACGAAACAGCGCGGTCGATATGATGTTCAGCCGAAACTATTACGCAAAAACGGCTTCATCCTCTGATGAATCGCGTGTATCTGTCGTTGCAGGTCCATCAAGTGGAAACGCTTCGCTTACTATCAATTCAGCGACGTTGGCTACCTCGGCTTCTCATGTAGCGGTGGCAAATGGTGGAGGCATCACAAATGACACGGCAGTTTCGACACTCGGGTTAGAGGTTGGCATTCGGAAACAAACGTTAACTGCGGGAACAACTGAACTCGTAGTGAAACCGCTACCGAATAATCCGCCAACTTTTACGGACAAAGATGGTAATGCGATTTCGTTAGCACATACGTACGATGCGGCAACTGGGAAGATTACGTTCGATAGTGGAGTGACAATCCCTGAAGGTGCACAAGTCGTGTATGAAGCTGGCTATCAAGTTCGTTTCCGTAACGAAGACGGTGGAGCTTTACAGACAGTATACGTTGATGAGAATGCTAAGTTTAAAGATCTCGTTACCGCGTTGAATGGCACGAAGACGGGAATTAGTGCGTTCTTTGATCAAACTTCAGGGCAGATTTCATTAACACGTAAAGACACGGGCGTGAAATCGATTATCGAATTTGAAGGCACTGCAGCTAAAGCACTATTTGGTTTAAATGGATCCGTAGCCGGGACGAATGCATCTGTGGATGTGAACGGCATTACGTTGACCCAAAGTTCAAACACCTTTACGATTGATAATATGACCATCACATTGAAGTCCTCATTCAATGATGGCACTAAAGTAAACTTGTCTTCTGCGACAGACACTCAAAAAATCTTTGACGGAATTAAAGGGTTCGTTGATAAATACAATGAGACCATCGACCTCATGAACAAAAAGACACGAGAAGAACGATTCCGTTCGTTTTCACCGTTGACTCAAGCTCAACGTGATGAGTTATCTGAAGACGAAATCAAGAAGTGGGAAGAAAAAGCGATGAGCGGTATGCTTCGCGGGGATACGATTTTACGCGGAACCATGGACAATCTTCGGAGCAAATGGTCGAGTGCTACTGCTGCATCGAATGACATCGACATGTCACGATTGTTCCAAATCGGTCTTTCGACTGGAGCGGATTTCACCAATGGTGGTAAAATCGAACTCGATGAAGAAAAGCTAAAAGCGGCTATCGAAAAAGATCCGGAGCAAGTATATCAGTTGTTTACAGATGCTGAAACTGGATTATTGCCACAAATCCGAGATGCTGCCAAAGATTCGCGCGATACGATTACACGAATCGCAGGAGCGGAAGGTTCTGGCGCACAAACCCATTCGATGGGGAAAGAAATGACCGATATTGATTCGCGTATCAAGCGGTTAAATGATTTACTCGTCGATAAAGAAAACGCCTATTACCGTCGTTTCACAGCGATGGAAACAGCGATGAACCAAGCGAATGCTCAAGCGGCATCACTGTCACAGTTTTTAGGCGGAGGCATGTAAGAGGAGGAGTTTAAATGGTAGCCAATCCATATGCAGCATATCAAAACAATGCGGTCACGACCGCAAATCCACAGGAACTGACGCTTATGCTTTATGACGGAGCGCTCAAGTTCATGCGCCTCGCCAAGCTTGCAATCGATCAAGGTAACCCTGATTTAAAGAACGTCAACATTCAAAAGACGCAAGCTATTTTTCGGGAACTTCGTCTGACACTCAATAAAGACATCGCTGTCTCAGCGAACTTAGATTCGCTCTATGACTACATGTGGCGCCGCCTCGTTGATGCGAACGTCAAGAACGATACAGCTATCCTTGACGAGGTACTTGATTTTACGACCGAACTACGTGATACGTGGAAGGAAGCGATGAAACTCGCGAAGCAGTCATGAGACCGATTGATGAAATCATCTTAAAGACGCAACGCTTGAAAGAACTGCTCGCACAAGTCCCGGAAGAACCGACGTATGATACATGGATGGAACAAATCCATGAGCTCTTGGATGATCGGGAACAGTTGCTCGCAGCACACGGTCCCGATTTGGAAAAAGCCGATCAAACGGTCCTCAGGCAACTCGTCGACGACAGTCAAAAGATTTCTCGTCTAATTGAAGCCGAGCACCAGCGTCTAGGGATGACGCTAGGGACAGCCCGGATGGAACGGAAGACGGTCAAATCATATGTCGACCCATATGAAGACGTCGATTCTAACTTTTCTGGTCTATTCGACCAGCAGACGTAAAAAGCTCGAAGGCATATGCCTTCGAGCTTTTGTGTTAAGAGGCTTTGACTTGTCGACGCATGCGGATGATGAAATAAGAAGCGGTAAATAAAATCAGACCACTCACCGTGAAGTTTAAATAGAGACGTGCGGCATCTTGAAACGATGTGATTGGCGTAGACCGACCGAACCATAGAAGTGGTAGGATTGTCACGTGCATAACGCTCCAATGAATGAAGATTTGTTTCTTGAACGACCACTGTTTGACTTCATAAATAACGCTTGTGAGCCCGAGGAAGAAGGCGACTCCTGCGTAGATGAACATTCCATGCACAGCCTCTGCATTCCCTGACCAACCTTGATAGAGAGCAAGTATCGCGAATGGCAACGACCAAATGAGACTCCGAAGTATTCCTTTTTTCAATAGTTGCATATGAATCTTCCTTTCATCGAATCGTTGTAAATGTATACGGCTGTGGAAAGGAAAAGTTTCATATAAAGGGTATAGATGAAATGACGTCTGTTTTCCGCTATAATCGGGTAAACATCAATGTAGCCGTTGCTTCTTTTCTGGAAAGAGGGAGGGAAACGAGATGCGTGAGAAAGAGTCTAAGATATCGTCACGGAAGCGCCGTTATTTCGTCTATGGTCCAGAGGGAGCGTACGATGAATACGTGGAACGGGACCCGAAACTTGAAGCGTACGTCGAGGACGATACGCCGTTTGAGGATCGTCCTGACCCATACGAGGAAGAAGAGCTGAAATCAAGAGGATAAGTATACATGTCAAGGTCCGATTATGGACCTTGACTTTTATTTTACCTGGAACTTTTTCTTAATACGGTTCGGTTTGTCAATTCGTTATATTCGTCTTAACCACAACATCACTTGGATTAAGAAAAGGGAGAGATGAAGATGAACATGAAACGATTTGGCTTACTGGTGGCGGTACCGCTCGCACTACTTGTCGGTTGCGGGGAAGCAGACGAACTGAAGACGACGGCGACGGATACGGAAGAAGTGGTAGAGGCGGAAGCGAACGTACCAGAGGAGACGACTGTTGAAGAGACGGACGTCCAAGAAAGTGAACTCGGTACGAACAAGATCTACATGAAGAATAAGGCACTCACGATCACGGAGACGATGGGTCCGATTCAATTCGCCATCGACAAAGTACAGACGTCACGCCTCACGGTCGCAGAAGCTTATAGCGACTCATTCGATGGACAAGAAGAGGTGACGGTCGTCGCGATGAACATGTTGGTCGAGAATACGGTCGACGAGACGATGAGCTTCCATCCGAACCAGGCAACACTGGTGACGAACACAGGGGAACAGGTGTCTTCGGATTTATGGTTCTCAGATGACGTCGGTGGAGAATTTTTAGGAAAGGTGAAGAAAGAAGGGAACGTCCTCTTCTTCGTGAAAGCAAAACCAGAAGAGCTGACGGACTTGAAAGTCGTCATCGATGGACCATTCAACGAGAACTTCGACAAAGTGGCAGAAGACCGCTACGAATATACACTTAACGTGACAAAATAAGACTAGGCGTGCCGAATAAAATCGGTACGCCTAGTCTCATGGTTGATTATTACTACACAATAAGCATAGTGGTTAGCATAGAGAACATAAGAAGGGATTCTCATATTTTGAGAGTTCCTTGTATCTTAATTTTTTCATTTTGTAAAATCTTAATTCTTAATGGGTACATATAAATCGACTTTAGATTTTCCGTCGGGATCTTCAGCTGGATTGTTCAAATTGAACTCCAAGGTATTTCTAGATTCGTCCACTGAATATTCGCGCTCTAGTAACCATTCTTCAAAAATATATTTATACGTCTCACTCAGTTTTTCTGGAGTATCGTAGAAATGGTGCACGATGTATTGACCACCTTCTAGCATTTTAAATTGTATCTCCCCGTGCCCTGTTTTATCAAAGTTTTTAGGAACTGTGACACAAGCATCATGTCTACATTCATGAGGATCAACATCGTTCGGATTATCTAATGAAATACCGATAAATTGACTTGATGGAGGGTAAAGGTTGTGTTCCGTCGCCCAATGTATTAATTTCCCCCAATGTTCTTGTGGTTCAAAATAGCTACCCGTACGTCTGATAAATGCAATTTCAGTTTCAGGTAATTGCTTTAAAGTCATATCCATTTTGTAACCCCCATTAAAGTTGACTGATTCAATTGTCTTGATGTCCAAAAAAGTGCTTCATTGAAATAATATCTCGTTGAAGTGTTGCAACAGGAATTGTTATTTACGCTGATGCGGCAACGGAATCGACAACACATCCCAGTCGCTCCCGGCGAATAGCTTCGACAGATAGACGATTTGTCCGACATGATACCCATAATGCGACACTTGGCGTTCGATCGCGTCAATCACGGAATGGGCTTCCCCTCGAATCATCACGTTCTTCCCTAAGTCATCTGGTGTCAAATCAGCTAAAACATTATCCAACAGTTGCCAACGCTCGTCCCAAACCTCCATGAGCTCCGCACGGGATAGCTGCTGGTCCTCGAACTCGGCGTCCCGGTCACGGTCCGGCTTCTCGCCGTCTGTCGTCAAAAAATCGGTCCAACGCGACTTCATGTTATTCGCCATGTGCTGGATGATCAAGGCGAGCGAGAGTGTGTCCGACGCAAGTGTCTTGTGCAGGTCCTCTTCACTCACTTGGACGAGCGCGCGCTCAGCGAGTTGTTTCTGGCTTTTAAACGTAGCACGTACGGTATCGAGATATTGCGTTTCAAACATGAAAAGATCCTCCTCTTCGTATGTATCTGCTTTGAATATACCCCATATCTATCCCACTAAAAATTAAATTAATGTTATAGCAATTGAGATTCCATGGGATACATCCTGCAAGACGTCACCGCATAGTCGACATGAGGGTACTGGGTAGTCAATGTTGCGTGGATCTCTTATTCATCAATTGTGTTGATTGCATTTGTCCGTGAGTGGAAGAGCGCGATTTTTTGTATTCAAAAAGTGTGAGACACAAGGTCCCACACTTCTGATTAGGCATGTTCCAATCGAAACTCTTCCCAATGATCACGGGCCTGGTTCCGGATGCGCTCCGATACTTCCTTACTGTTGAGGAGAATCCCATACCAGCGACGCGCGTCCTCGTAGTAGTCGAGCGCGGCCGACAAATCGGCAATCCGCAACATGAGCTGGTCGTACGGTAATCCGGTCCGAATCGGGTCTGTATAGGCTTCTTGCACCTCATTGTATTTATCGAGCGTTCGCTGCATCCATTCTTTTTCAGACGCTACATCCCCAATCAATCGATACATCCATACGATTCGCATCCCGAGCATAGCGATGACAGATGGTTTTTGTCCGCTCAATTGGGCCGTCATGACGGCGAACTTATAGAGAAGGATGACGTGCTCATATGAACGGTCGCCTTTCAACACATCCGGATTCACTTGATTGAAGTAGTTCGTCTCAAGCGCTTCTCGGTTATGTTTGCGCACCTTGTCGAACGAGTCGTGGAAGACGAGGTGACAATGGTCACAGACGGTCGGTTCGTATAAATAAGGATTCGGTCCATCATACGTTGTGTAGCCATCCTTCTCAACTTCGAGTGGACGGATGTGACGTGATAAGACACGGTTCGTCTTACTTTCTTGTAAACAATACGGACATTTGACTTTCTTCAAAAACAAATGTTCTGCCATCTCGACACCTCACACATAGACATTGACGAGCAATCCGCGAATTTCACCGACTTGGTCGAGTAGGGAAAGGCGAGAGGCCTCACCCGAGATGACCTGATCTGTCAGCGCGAGGAGTTTTTGGTCGACTTGTTCGACGACCTTATAAATCTTCGCGCGCCCGCGGCGATTGAATCCGCGTTTATCTTCGAGACGGAGTGCCGCGTCTACGGCCTCTTTCATAAAGTCTTTAATCATTTGTTTGTATTCGGCAAGCGCTTCGACAGTCTGACTTTCAGCTAGAAGTTCTCCTTGTTCATGAATCGCAGCGATTTGACGTTGGAAGCGTTCATGCTCTCGATCTTCGCGCTTCTGACCGATCACATTTTGGAAGGAGACACCGGGTTCGACTTCGGCGCGCTTTGCCTTACTTGAGCCGAGGAGCGATTGCGTCTCCATGATGCGACGAATGTCCATATGGGCAACCGTCCTTTCTTTAGGTTAGTTCAATAATTGTAACACGCCTTGCGGCAATGCGTTCGACTGGGCAATCATCGCCATGCCGGACTGGTTCAAAATGTTTAGACGTGCGAAGTCCATCATTTCACGGGCCATGTCGGCATCACGGATTCGTGACTCAGACGCCGTTAAGTTTTCTGAGCCGATGGCGACGACGCTGACGTTCGCCTCCAAGCGATTTTGGATGGCTCCGAGTTTTGAACGTTCGAGTGACACTTTGTTGATGGCTGCATCGAATTTTGAAATGGCATCACCCGCATCCTCAGGTGTCAATACACTCAATGCATAATACGTTTCAGTAGGTGTCGTCGAATCGTTGTCATGGTCGACGGCAGGAAGTTCTCCGCCACCGGGTGTCGTCATCGTGATATTGAGTGCATGGGCACGCATATCTTCCACATTTAAGATGACGGCTTCATTGTTACCTGCACCGATTTGGAAGAATAACGTATTATTGCCTTGCATGTATTCGCCATTCATAATTTTCTTTGAGTTGAATTCCGTCGTTTCGGCAATTCGTGTCACTTCGGCAGTCAACGCGTTAATTTCTTCCTGGACAGCTTTGGCGTCGTCTTCACTGAGCGTTCCATTTGCTGATTGAACCGATAATTCACGCATCCGTTGGAGAAGGGCGTGTGTTTCGTTCATCCCGCCTTCGAGTGTCTGCGTGAGTGAGATACTGTCGAGCGTGTTGCGTTCTGCCATCGAGAGCGAGTCGAGGCGCATCCGCATTTTCTCTGAGATGGCGAGTCCTGCCGCATCATCAGATGCCTTGTTGATGCGAATCCCACTTGAGAGGCGATCCATCGTTTTTTTCATTGACGCTTGATTCAGGGAAAGAGATGTATACGCTTTTAATGCTTGGACGTTATTCGTAATTTTCATAACGGTTTCCTCCAGTCGTGACAGGTTGGGTCTTGGCACGCTCCATTGCTTCACCCCATGTTTGATCGAGGTCACTTGCGAGCGTATGTAGTTCGGCGATTTTTTCCTTATCCTGGTCGATGATAGCTTCGACGCTTGCGTTTGCCATATATAGATAAATTTCATCCAGTTGAGCCGCGATAATCCCGCCGCCGTCATGGAGTCCTTGGTGAAGTTTGACTAAAAGTTCACGGGCTTGGCGAAGATGACGGTTTCGTTCGGCAATCGTCGAATCTTGCGCATGTTTATAGTGATAGACGAGTGCGTGAAGCATCGCCTGAGTCAGCTCTTCCGGCCTCATTTCATATAATTGGGTTGAATTCATCTTTGTTCTCCTTTGATCGAATCAAGTTCCTCTATCAACAACAACACTTCTGCCATCACATCATAAAGTTGGGGTGGGATGGCGTCTCCTAGATCAAGGTCGAGCAAATGGCCAAGCAAGGAATGGTCGTTCTCGACCGCTACTCCTCGGGCACGTGCTTCCTGTAAAATCTTTTCAGCGACGGCTCCGGTCCCGCGGGCGACGATGACGGGCGCTTTATCCGTCGTTTCATCATAGCGGACGACCGCGGCCGTCTTACGTTTCGTCAAATCCATGCGTTGGTACATCGGGACCTCCTAAATTCTAAAGTCATATCCTGTCGTCGGTGCTACCGTAGGCTCTTCGATGACACGATCAGCTTTCGTGAGCGGTTTGAACTGGGTCGTCACACTCTTATATCCAATTGTCTCGAGCGTTTGTTCGATTTTCCCGAGAAGGGGACGAGCGAGTCGCTCGACCGTCGAATCGTCGTGCTCGAGTGTGAGTCGGAGGTTTCGATCTTTTGCTTCGAGTTTGACACCAATTTCTCCAAGACGTGGGGTCTCTAAACGAATGTAGAGGACACTGTTCTCCCAGTCGACAACGTCCCCGGCCTCCCGGTTTTGGATATGAACATGGATTCCGGTGTCGATCTCTTGAACTTTTGCCGGTAGGGCGAACAAGAGTTGATGGAGCTGACCGCCATCAAGGCGGTTGAGCGTCTGTTGGACTTGGAAGAACGAGGCGAGGCGTTGCGCCTCGGGGTTCGTCGTATCTCCACGTACCGATAAAGCTGATGTCGGCGTATTGGACGTCGCTTGGGCGAGCTGTGCCTGTGTCTGCACACGTTGCGCTACTTCCTGGATGTGTCGTCCAGATAATGTCGAATCGAGCTTGAGTGGCGCGACGGTCGGCATCTCGCCGGCACGTGTCGCCCCGTGTGGGATATATTCGATGCGTGTCTGGTTCGGCGCATAACGGAAATCATTCAGTGCCGCTCGGACCTCTTTGACGAGTGTCGCACTCTCTTGTGGTTTCGTCGCAAGCAACGACAACGCGACGTCGAGTTTGGCCGTCATGGCGACCAATTGCTTCTCTTGAGTCACGTCGGTATGAAGCAAGGCGTCCGTCTTTTGGACGAGTTGTGTCAGACGGGTCGAGACGGTCTCGAGGGCAGGGCGTGCCGCATGCGGGTTCGTCTCGATCAACGTAGCAACTTGTCCGAGTTGTTTCGTGACGGTCGCCTGCTCGTTTCGGAACGTGTTCGTGACGGTCGCTAGATGTGACGTCACTTCCTTCACCATCACTTGCTTCCCGTTGATTGGAGGAAGCGGCATCGCTTGGCGCGATTCAGATTCAATCGGACGCGATGATATCGGTGTCGTCGGCGTGAGGTCACGGATGACCCGGTCAATCGTTTCCGGTGTCGGCGTGACGCGTTCACTCACGGGACGTGACAGATTGACGAGTTCGACATACCGCTCTTTTTGTGGGTAAGGAGCGTTCGGCGCCGGCGGTGTGATCTGTTGTTTCGCTTCGTTCAAAGAGAGGACGGCGATTTCCCGAGCCATCTCACGAGGAACGGTCGGAGTGTCGAGCGTCTTCAAATGTAGGATGACGTCCCGCATGTCCCCTTTGAACGCCGTCTCGAGAAGGCGTACCGTGTCTTCGTTCATCGGCAAGCGTCCGGATTGTAGCAGACGGCTGACCGCGCTTCGTACTTCAGGTGGAAGGGAAGCGAGGAGCGTCTGAATCTTCGCATCAAGCTTTGACGACGCGGACGCAGGTGGTGCGGATTCAAGTGTCTCTTCCTTTGGAGGAACGACGGTCGCCATCAAGACGCCGTCCTGTTCGGCGAGCGTCACTTGGAACGGGTTCGTTTTCGGAAGCCCATCTTTAAATGTGACCTCGACTTCTTCACCGTTGATCTTGACAATCGCGGAGTCGGGTCCTGTTTGTTTGACGAGTTCGGCCTTGTACGTCCGGTTCGTCTGGATGCCTGGTAAGACCGAACTGACGGCGGTCGCTTGGGCTTGAATTTGCATGTTTGTCACCTCGACCATAATATCGACCTCTTTTTAAAAAAATGAAGCGATACAATAGAAAAAAACCTTCCGTCTTTTCGACGGAAGGCGTGTCAGGACTCGAGCACGGGGTTCGCGTTCAATTGTTGGAACCGGGCGACAAGTTCACCTGTCGCTTTGAGCTGGTTCCGGAGGACGTACGGTGTTGCGTTCGTTTGGATTTGATGTCCATCAGTCGTGAGGACAAGCCCGTTCGGCTCACCCTCAATGTTCAGTATGTCTCGAATATGGGACCAGGCATACCATTCACAATCGTCTCGTTTTGGAGACTTCGTCGGGAAGAAGACGAGTCCAGTTGTCGGTTCAATCACGACAGGGACTTTCCCTTTTACGCCGGCGACGCGTTTGGCGATGAAGATTCTTTCCTCGATCGAGCTGTTGTACTGGCGGCAAGAAAGTTGCAACAACTGGTACGGCCGGAGCGGGGTTGAAATCTCGGTGCCATCCTCGAGAATGACCCGTGACTGCTTCATGATGTCAAAGCAAGGGAGAATCGCCACGGTTCGCTTTGTGATGCGATATTTTTCCTCAGAATAGTAGGAGCGCATACGCTGCACCATCCTCCTCGTATTAGATTTTCAGGATCGGCTAAAGACAAACGGCACAAACCTAAATCATCCCTTCAATGATATATCACAAAAAATGTAAATTCAACAAGACAATATGAAAAGTAGGGAAATATAATTCCAATGAAAGCCAAATGACGAAACGTTTACAAATATTTGAGAAAGTATTTGTCACGCTTACAAGAAGGTGGTAAGATTAGCCGTAGAGGACAATCCTCTGTATTCTCCAATGGTGAAAGGAATGGATTTACACATGGTAGGTAAAGTAAAATGGTTTAACTCAGAAAAAGGTTTTGGATTCATCGAAGTTGAAGGCGGCAAAGACGTGTTCGTACACTTCTCAGCAATCCAATCTGAAGGCTACAAATCACTTGACGAAGGTCAAGATGTAGAGTTTGAAATCGTTGATGGCGAGCGTGGCCCACAAGCGGCTAACGTTGTAAAATTATAATTTCAAACCACGAAGCCGGCTCCCTTTGGAGTCGGCTTTTATTTTTTCTACATAATAAAAAAAGGCGTTTAAAAATGAATGGAATGGGTATTTTCTTTCTATACCTTTCGCTCGTTCTAGGAAATGTTGAATTCGGAACAAAATTGTCATTATTTTCTGATGATAACGTTTTCAATCGCGGCGTTTTCGGGGTATAATATGAGTGAGCCACCTGGTTCCCCTTTCTTTTTTAAGAAATGAAGCAGGAGATTCCGTCTCGTTCGACGAATCATTGGTTCAAGCGGTTATTTCTAAGGAGGAGTTCAGATGATTTATAACATTCGCGGCGAAAACATTGAGGTCACACCAGCAATCAAAGACTATGTCGAGAAAAAGCTGGAGAAGTTGACTCGGTATTTCACAACTCCTACGGATGCACAGACGGCTTACGTCAACTTGAAAGTGTATAACGAGAAACAAAAAGTGGAAGTGACGATCCCGATGCCGAACTTGTTGCTCCGTGCTGAGGACATCAACCTCGACATGTATGCGGCAATCGACCTCGTCGTCGATAAATTGGAACGTCAAATCCGTAAACACAAAACGAAACTCAACCGTAAAGGACGCGGGAAAGAAGGTGGCGTCGGCGAGTACTTCAAGTCTTTAGAAGGACCTGATGATACACCGGCCGTCTACGATGAGGACGAGGCAGAACTCGAACTCGTGCGGACGAAACGCTTCACGTTGAAACCGATGGACACGGAAGAGGCGATTCTTCAAATGGATATGCTCGGTCACAGCTTCTTCGTCTTCTCAGACGCAGAAACGGGCAACACGAACGTCGTCTACCGTCGTAAAGATGGGAAGTACGGCTTGATCGAACCTGAATAATAAACTTGACACTACACGACCTCCCGGCTTCGGGGGGTCGTTTCCTTTTGCCTTTCCTTGAAAGGTGGCACCACTTCGGTTAAACTGTACATTAGGGAAAAAACATGCATTTTTTAGTGAGTGCAGAGGAGATATGAGTATGGCGAACTTTTTGAAAGAGTTATTTGCTCCACAGAAACGAATGTTGAAAAAAGCAGAGAAAGCGGCCGACTTGATCGAGTCGTTCGCCGAACCAATCAAAGCATTGTCCGACGAACAGCTTCAGGCGAAGACGGAAGAGTTCCGGGAACGTCTGGCAAAAGGCGAGACACTTGACGACCTCTTGCCGGAGGCGTTCGCGGTCTGTCGTGAGGCATCGGAGCGTGTGCTCGGGATGCGTCATTACCGTGTCCAGCTCATCGGGGGCTATGTGCTCCATAACGGCGACATCGCCGAAATGAAAACCGGTGAAGGGAAGACGCTCGTCGCGACACTTCCTGTCTACTTGAACGCGCTTACTGGCCGTGGCGTACACGTCGTAACGGTCAACGAATATTTGGCGAAACGAGATAAAGAACTCATGGAGCCGCTCTACTTCGCACTCGGTCTTTCAGTCGGCCTCAACGTGTCGAACATGGACCGTGTCGAGAAACAAGCGGCCTATAATTGTGATATCACGTACTCGACGAACAACGAGCTCGGATTCGACTACCTCCGTGACAACATGGTCCTTTATAAGGAAGACCGTGTTCAACGTGAGCTCTACTACACGATTGTCGATGAAGTCGACTCGATCCTCGTCGATGAGGCGCGTACTCCGCTCATCATCTCGGGATCGGCTCAAAAATCGACCGAACTCTACACACGCGCGGATGCGTTCGTCCGTACGTTGAAAGAGGAAGACGATTACACGGTCGACGTGAAGACGAAGTCGGTCCTCTTGACGGACCAAGGGGTCGACCTCGCCGAGAAGTTCTTCGGCATCGACAACCTGTTCGCAATCGAACACGTCGCCGTCAACCACCACGTCGGACTCGCCCTTCGTGCGAACGCGGTCATGCATCACGATATCGACTATATGGTACGTGAGGGGCAAGTCATGATCATCGACCAATTCACGGGTCGTGTCATGGACGGACGCCGCTACTCGGAAGGTCTTCACCAGGCGATCGAGGCGAAAGAAGGCGTCGAGATTCAACGCGAATCGATGACGCTCGCGACGATCACGTATCAGAACTACTTCCGGATGTACGAGAAGCTTGCCGGGATGACCGGTACGGCGAAGACAGAGGAAGAAGAGTTCCGTAACATCTACAACATGCAGGTCGTGACGATCCCGACGAACAAACCGATCCTTCGCGATGACAAGGCAGACCTCATCTTCAAATCGATGGAAGGCAAGTTCAAAGCCGTCGTCGAGGAGATTTCGGCAGTCCACGCGACGGGCCAACCAATCCTCGTCGGTACGGTCGCCGTCGAGACGTCTGAATACTTGAGCAAGCTTTTGACGAAGAAGAAGATTCGTCACGATGTCTTAAACGCGAAGAACCACGCGCGTGAGGCGGAAATCATCGAGAACGCCGGTCAAAAAGGTTCCGTCACGATTGCGACGAACATGGCCGGTCGTGGTACCGACATCAAGCTCGGAGAAGGTGTCATCGACCTCGGTGGTCTTTACATCATCGGGACAGAGCGTCACGAATCACGCCGAATCGATAACCAGCTACGTGGTCGTGCGGGCCGTCAAGGGGACCCGGGTAAATCCCAGTTCTACTTGTCACTCGAAGATGAGCTCATGCGTCGCTTCGGAACGGATAGCCTCCAAAGCATGATGGAGCGTCTCGGGATGGATGACACGCAACCGATTGAGAGCCGCATGGTCTCGAAAGCGGTCGAGTCAGCGCAAAAACGTGTCGAAGGAAACAACTACGATGCGCGGAAGCAGCTTCTCGGTTACGACAACGTCATGGCCGACCAACGGAAGGTCATGTATAAGGACCGTTCGAGCATCCTCGAGAACGAGTCGGTCACGGATATCGTTCGTTCGATGATGGCGCAGACGGTCGAACTCGGTGTCGGCCAATACACGCCGATCGAACTCGTACCGGAAGAATGGAACATCGACGAGCTCGCGCACTGGGCCAACCAGACGCTCGCGCTCGAGAAGACGGTCGAAGGCAAAGACTTCTACGGCAAAGAGCGTGAAGAAATCATCGAGCTTCTCATGGAGCGCGTGAACGAGCAGTACGAGGCGAAACGTGAACTCGCGCCACCGGAACGCTTCAATGAGTTCGAGAAGATCATCGTGCTCCGTGCCGTCGACTCGCACTGGATGTCCCATATCGACCATATGGACCAGTTGCGTCAAGGGATTCATCTCCGCGCCTACGGACAGAACGATCCGCTTCGTGAGTACCAAGCGGAAGGGATCAACATGTTCGACGCGATGAATGCGGCAATCGCAGAAGAAGTGACAGGCTTCGTCCTTCGTGCCGAAGTCGGGGACAACCTCCGACGCGAGAAAGTCGTCGAAGAGGAAGTTGCCGTCTCTGGCAAGAGCGATGCACCGGTCAAGAAGAAACCGGTCCGTCGTTCGAAAGAAGACAGCATCGGCCGGAACGACCCGTGCTGGTGCGGTTCTGGTAAGAAGTTCAAGAACTGTCACGGTAGACAACAGGCTTAATTATTGAAGAGGCGGGTCCGCTCGCCTCTTTCCTACGGAAAGGTGAATCACACTATGGAAATTTCAGATATTCGGAACGAACTAGAGGCGATGGCGAAACGCCTCGAGAATTACAGAGCGTCTCTCAACTTGACAGAGAAGGAAGCACGTATCGCCGAGCTCGAGAACGAGATGACGTATCCTGACTTCTGGGACAACCAGGAGAAGGCTCAAAAAGTCATCGACGAGTCAAACGGTCTCAAAGCGATGGTCGACAAGTATCAAGACCTCGCGAACCAACATGAGGACGGCGAAGTGACGCTCGAACTCATCAAGGAAGAACCGGACGCCGAGATGCAAGAAGAGCTTGGGGAATCGATTCAAGCGCTCAAGAAGGAGTTTGATGACTTCGAACTCGAGATCCTCTTGAACGGACCATATGATGCGAACAACGCCATCCTTGAATTGCACCCAGGTGCGGGCGGTACCGAGTCACAGGACTGGGCATCGATGCTCCTTCGGATGTATCAACGTTTCGCGGACAAACAAGGCTGGAAAGTCGAAACGGTCGATTACCTCCCGGGTGAAGAGGCGGGCGTCAAGTCGGTCACGCTCCGCATCATCGGACATAACGCATACGGCTACTTGAAAGCGGAAAAAGGGATTCACCGTTTAGTCCGCATCTCGCCGTTTGATTCGTCAGGTCGTCGTCACACGTCGTTCGTGTCATGTGACGTCATGCCGGAATTCGATGACGACATCGAGATCGAAGTACGGACAGAGGACCTCCGCATCGACACGTACCGCGCGTCGGGTGCCGGCGGTCAGCACATCAACACGACGGACTCTGCCGTCCGAATTACGCACGTGCCGACGGGTGTCGTCGTGTCATGTCAGACTGAGCGCTCACAGATCAAGAACCGTGAGTCGGCGATGAAGATGTTGAAAGCGAAATTGTACCAACGCGAACTCGACGAGCAGCAACGCAAACTCGACGAGATCCGTGGGGAGAAGACGGACATCGGTTGGGGTAGCCAAATTCGTTCGTATGTCTTCCACCCGTACTCGATGGTCAAAGACCACCGGACGAACTATGAGGTCGGAAACACGAGTGGGGTCATGGACGGGGATGTCATGCCGTTCATCGATGCCTACCTTCGTAAAACAAATATGTGATGCATGTGGCTCAAAGACACCCGTCTTTGGGCCATGTTGTGTGTAAAGGAGACTTTCTTTAATGAAGCAAATCGTCAAAGACTATCTGTATTTGTTGACCGGCTCGATGTTCGTCGCCTCGGCCTTCAGCTTATTTCTGTTGCCGAACAATCTGGCATCAGGTGGGGTGAGCGGGATCTCGGTCATCACGTATGAACTGTTCGGCATCTCGCCCGGGGCGTTCCAGCTCGTGGCGAACGTGTTACTTCTGATTATCGGGTGGGCCATCCTCGGACTCGGTTTCGGTGTGAAGTCGCTCGTCGGCTCCGTCTTCTTACCGGGTGTCATTCTTTTCTATGAGGCGATCGATGCCGGTGCGGCCGTGGACGATACGCTCCTCGCGGCCATTTTCGGTGGTGTCGGCGTCGGTGTCGGACTCGGACTCATCTTCCGTGGACGCGCCTCGACAGGGGGAATGGACTTGATCGCTCAGATCTTACATAAGTTCACGCACATCCCGCTCTATCTCTGTATCGCCATCCTCGATGGCATGGTCGTCTTGACCGCGGCCTTGACGTTCTCGTTTACGACCGGACTCTATGCACTCATCGCATTATTCATCACGGTCAAGATGATCGACTTCGTCCAGCTCGGGTTCACACAGGACAAGATGGCTTACGTCATCTCGGAGAAGCGAGACTTCATCGTCCGGGCCGTCTTCGAGGAACTTGACCGTGGTGCGACAGAGATCCAAGCAATCGGAGCATACTCTCGTCTTGACCGTCCGATGCTCATGATTGTTGTCCGTCAGAGCGAAGTGAGTCGATTGAAGGAAATCATCCGTCGGATTGACCCGGAGGCATTCCTTGTCTTCAGTGAGGCACATGAGGTGCTAGGACAAGGGTTTACGTCCGATAAGCGTTACATCAACGTACCGTAATTTGTGGAATCTTTGTGTACTTTTCGTGAGATTAGGTTAGAAAGCATACGTTAACGGCTATAATGGTAAATGTAGGTCATTTCTACAACTTAGGAGGGGAACGTGGTTATGAAAAAATGGATGATGGCCATCGGCCTCGGCGCCATGCTGACACTCGGCGCATGTGGCGGCGGTGAAGAAGAGGATACATCGAGCAACGGGGATTCGGGCTCGAACACGGCATCGGTTGACGCGGAAGCGGTATACGCACAAAACTGTGCGGCATGTCACGGTGCGAACCTTGAAGGAATGAGTGGTCCGTCACTCGAGCAAGTCGGTGCTCGTCTGTCGGCAGAAGAGATTGAAAACGTCATTCGAAACGGTCAAGGCGCGATGCCTGCGAACGTCATTGAAAAAGACGAAGAAATCACAGCGGTCGCTGCTTGGCTCGCTGAGAAAAAATAAGATTCGACAGCATGAGGTGGAACACACCTCATGCTTTTTTGTTTTGGGTGTTAGGGCTTGGGGAAATATTGTTAAGGTAACGTGAGACATAGTGGAAATGGAGTGATGACAATTGAAGACAAAACTTATTGACTGGCCGACCTTTATCGGTTCGTTTGTATTACTGTTAGGGGTGACGTTACCGCTCATCTTCTTCCCAGAGACCGGTAAAGCGTGGGTCGGTGCGGCGAACGAATACATGACCTCTAACTTCGGCATGTTGTACTTAGCAATGGGCTTAGGTGCGTTCGGATTTTTGATTTTCATTGCCTTCAGTAAGAATGGTCATATCAAATTAGGTCGTGAAGATGAAGAACCCGAATTTAGTACATTCTCTTGGGCGGCGATGTTATTTGCTGCCGGCATCGGGTCCAGCATCCTCTATTGGTCCGTCATCGAATGGGTCTATTACTATGAAGGTCCGCCGTTCGGGCTGACACCGGAGTCACCGGAAGCGATTCAATGGTCGACAGCATATGGGATGTTCCACTGGGGACCGATCGCTTGGGCAATCTATACGTTACCGGCACTGCCGATCGCTTATTTCTTTTACGTCCGTAAGAAATCCGTCTTAAAGGTAAGTGAAGCGGTACGTCCCGTTATCGGAAAATGGGCAGATGGACCCCTCGGTAAATTGATTGATATCTTATTTATCTTTGGATTATTAGGTGGTGCCGGGACGACGCTCGCCCTCGGTACCCCGATGATTGCCGAAGGGGTCAACGAACTGACAGGGATTCCCGTCACGCTCGGGATGCAGGCCGTCATCATGTTGATTTGTACGGTCATCTTCGCCATCAGTTCTTACATTGGACTGAAGGGTGGCATCAAAGTACTCAGTGACTTAAACATCTGGCTCGCCCTTGGGATTTTGACGTTCGTGCTTATCTTTGGTCCGACTCGATTCATTATGGAGACGACGTTCAATGGAGTCGGAATCGTCATGGATAACTTTTTCCGGATGGCAACGTGGATGGAACCGTTCGGTGACTTCGGTGGCTTCACATCGACCGGGTTCCCGGAATCGTGGACGGTGTTCTATTGGGCATGGTGGCTTGTCTATGCACCATTCGTCGGATTGTTCGTCGCCCGTATCTCACGCGGTCGTACGATTCGGAATATGATCTTTGGGACGATGGTGTACGGAACGCTCGGATGCATCTTGTTCTTTGGGATTCTCGGAAACTACGGGCTCTACCTTCATCTAAGTGGGACGTTCGATGTTGTCGGGTACATGGCGGCGAATGGGCCGGCACCTACAATCATCGCCATCATCGGCCAATTACCTTTCGGGAAAGTCGTCATCGGCGTCTTTACGCTTCTTGCCATTATCTTTTTGGCGACAACGTTCGATTCATCATCATACATCTTGGCATCGGTCACGCAAAAACATGTCGAGGATGAGCCGATTGTCTGGAACCGTCTCTTTTGGGCGTTCGCGCTTGCTATCATGCCGCTCACGCTCATGTTCCTCGGCGGACTAGAGACGCTCCAGACAGCGAGTATCGTCGGTGGATTCCCGCTTATCTTCATCATGTTCCTTCTTGCTTGGTCATTCGTCCGCGTATCGAGTCGGGATATCCGGGCTTCCGATGACTATGAATCCTCAACGATTCATATCAAGTATCGGAAACGGAAAAAGTCGCCGTTTGATGCATTGAAAGAAAAACCACACGATTAAATGTGGCGTATTGGTGAAGGGTGTTCCTTAGGGAGCACCCTTTTGAAGTGCGGTTTCAACATTCTCTTAGGGAATAAGAAAGCGAGTTTCTTCGCGACATTTTCACATCGAACTCAATCGAACTGAAACAATCCTGTAATGGTGTTTTAAAAGTCGGATTGATATAATTGTAGTCGCTTCAACATATGCCCTAGATGATTTTTTGACCAGGCTAACATAAAAAAGCGACACCTTGACAGAGGGAGCCGTTTCCTGTAAAAAAGACTCTAGGCGAAATATACAGTAACTAAAACAATTGATTCAAATTCGTCATAGATGCTTAAAAATAATTTAAAAAGGGTAGGGAATACGTTATGATCTCGATGCAAAAAGTCAGTAAAGTATATCCGAACGGCGTCGTCGCCATGGATGACCTCGATCTAGAGATTCGCGACGGCGAGTTCCTTTATGTCGTTGGACCTTCCGGTGCCGGAAAGTCGACGTTCATGAAGATGATTTATCGTGAGGAGAAGCCGACAGCCGGTCAATTGTTGATTGACGGACTCGATGTCGGGAAAATTAAAGACCGACACGTACCGAAGCTACGCCGTCAACTCGGCGTTATCTTCCAAGACTTCAAATTGTTGCCGTCACTTACGGTATATGAGAACGTAGCGTTCGCATTAGAAGTTGTAGGAGCGGACACGTCTTCGATTCGGAAACAAGTCATGGATGTGTTGAACCTTGTCGGATTGAAGAACAAGGCGCGCAACTATCCCGACGAACTATCAGGTGGAGAACAACAACGTGTCTCGATTGCTCGCGCAATCGTCAATAAGCCAAAATTGATTATCGCCGATGAGCCGACAGGAAACTTAGACCCGGAAACAGCATGGGGTATCATGGAAGTGTTTGAAGAGATTCACCGCCGCGGAGCGACAATCGTCATGGCGACACACAACCGTGACATCGTCGATAAGATTCGTCACCGCGTCATCGCGATTGAGAACGGGAAAGTCGTGCGCGATGAAGAGAAAGGAGCATATGGCTATGATATTTAAGACTGGATTGCGCCATTTGCGTGAAGGGTTCAAAGGAACACTTCGGAATGGATGGATGTCGTTCGCGGCCATTAGTGCCGTGACCATTACGTTGCTACTTGTCGGTGTATTCGCACTCGTCATGTTCAACATCAATGAAATTTCAGATAACGTCGAAAATGATGTCGAGATTCAAGTGTTCATCACTCGTACAGCGGATGAGAACTCGGTTGAGAAACTCGGGGAGAACATTGAACAGGTGCCGGGTGTCTCGACGGTCACGTTCAGTTCAAAAGAAGATGAGCTAGCGAAGTTCCAAGACCAGCTCGGCGATGATGCGGCTGCATACGGAACGGTCGAAAAAGACAACCCGCTCCACGCCCGCTATATCGTCAAAGCACAAGACCCGACAGAACTAGAGGAAGTGGCCAAATCGGTCGGTTCACTCGATAATGTGGACGATGTGAAATACGGAAAAGACTACATCGATAAAATGTTTGCTTTCTTCAACGGGATTCGCATCGGTGGACTCGCGTTGATTGTCGGTTTGACATTGATGGCGATGTTCTTGATCTCAAATACGATTAAAATGACAATCTTCTCGCGTCGCCGTGAGATTGAAATCATGCGACTCGTCGGAGCGAAAAACAGCTTTATCCGCTGGCCGTTCTTTATCGAAGGATTGCTCCTTGGAATGCTTGGGGCTCTCGTCCCGATTCTTGTCATTTATTTCGGATATGACGTTGCATATAGTGCTTTACAACCATCGCTTGATCAATTGAATAGTGATATATTTAAGTTGATTGATCCATCGACGCTAACAGTCCAAGTATCGCTTGTTTTACTTGCACTCGGTGCGTTCATCGGAATCTGGGGATCGACGACATCGCTCGGTCGTTTCTTGAAAATCTAACTTAAATAAGGAGGAGTTGGCGGATGAAACGTTCGCTTGCGCTAGGGTTGTGTGTATCGTTACTTGCCATGCCGGTCATGGCGACAGAGAAAGACACGTTGAAAGCTCGACAAGATCGACTGTCCAATGAGTTGGAGGAGTCGAAAAAAGCGCAGGCCGAGACGGATGCCGAACTCGAGATTACCGAGGCAGAGCGTGATGCCGTGAAGACGGAAATACACGTCGTCGACGACCGGTTGAATGAATTGAGCGAACAAATCGCCATTCAGCAGCATGAGGTCGATACAGCCCGGGCAGAACTCGAGTCGACCCGCCAACAACTTTCCGTTCAGGAAGAATACTTGGAAAGCCAGAAGGAACTCGTGAACGAGCGCCTTCGCGTTTTGCAAGTACATGAAGACACTTCCTATTTACAAGTCATTTTTGAGTCCCGTTCCTTCGGCGACTTCGTGACACGGGCTATGACGGCCCGCACGATCGCTGAACAGGACCGGGAGCTCATACATAATTATATGAGTGAGATGGAACGTTTGGAGTCGCTCGAGTCGACACAACGTACCCAGCTCTCTTTCATCAAGCAAAAAGAGCGCGAGCTCGTCATCACCAAGCAAGACCTTGACCGGACGGCCGAGAAGAAACGTGACCTGTTGGTTGAACTGAACGAACAAGTAGAGCAGCTCGAGCTCGAAAAGATGACGCGCAGTGAAGAGCAGGCGGTCATGGCTGAACAGAACCGCATCATCAGTGAACAACTAGAGGCGATTGCGACTGCCGAACGAGAAGCCGCAGAGGCAGCGGAACGTGCCAAACGTGAAGCTGAGGCGCGTGCCGCTGAAGAGCGAGCACAAGCAGAAGCGGAAGCCCGTGAGTCGGAGGTCGAGGAGGCACCAGAAGTGACCGCACCAACCGAAACACCGACGAATGTGTCCACGTCCACGGGATTCGTTCGTCCTGTGTCCGGTTATGTGTCTAGTCCGTTCGGTCCACGAGACAACCCGTTGACAGGTGTGCCGGAGATTCACAAGGGCATTGACCTCGTCAATGCGTCTGGAACACCAATCGTGTCAAGCGCACCAGGTGTCGTCATCAAGGCGGCACCGGCGACCGGATATGGAAATGTCGTCTTCGTTTCGCATGTCATCAACGGTGAGATTTGGACGACCGTCTATGCCCATTTAAATGCGATCACAGTCGGAGCCGGTCAACAAGTGGCGGCGGGACAGACGGTCGGAACGCTTGGCAATACCGGCTGGTCGACGGGACCCCATCTTCATTTTGAGTTACACCGAGGGAAATGGGCACCGGGACAGCCGAACGCAATTGACCCGGCCCCGTATATTGGATACTGACAGAAGCGGACGCGTCCCAAATATGTGGAACGCGTCCGCTTTTCCTCTAGTTTTTGCTATACTAATGAAAAGACTTACAAAGAGAAATGAGGGACCAACCCGTGAAAAATTCAACCGCAGGACTACTCGCTGGCACAACGTTCGTGGCTGGGGCCGGTGCAGGCCTTGCGACGATGGCGTTTACAGACACATCGCTTCCCATTCAAACGAATGCGGAAGGCTGGGATAAAGTCGACCAAGTACGTGATTTGATTGAAGAACATTCGTTACAGGACATCTCAGAAGACGATTTATTGACCGGTGCGCTCGACGGGATGACCGCAGCGCTGAACGACCCGTATTCGGATTTCTTGGATGCGGAAGAAACGTCACAATTTACGGACTCGATTGAATCGAGTTTTGAAGGAATCGGCGCGACTTTGGAGAAGAAAGGAGAGGACATCTTAATTGTCGCTCCGATCAAAGGCGCTCCGGCCGAAGAGGCGGGACTTCGTCCTGGTGACATCATCACAGCGGTCGACGGGGAGTCGATTGAAGGGATGGATGTACAGGAGGCCGTCCAATTGATTCGAGGAGAAAAAGGGACGACCGTCACATTGACGATTCGCCGTGGCAGTCAGACGGCGGACTACGAGATCATACGTGACACGATTCCAATCGAGACGGTCTTCTCTGAAGTGAAAGAGAAAGACGGTAAAAAGATTGGGTATCTCCAAGTCACCCAATTCTCAGAACCGACGGCTGATGAATTCCTCGAACAACTCGAGCAACTCGAGTCAGAAGAAATCGATAGCTTGATCATCGATGTTCGTGGAAATCCGGGAGGTCTCTTGCCTGCCGTCATCGAGATGTCGGAAGGGTTCGTCCCGACATCAAAACCGGTCGTCCAAATCGAGAATGCGGACGGTGACCGTGATGCACAAAACGGTCGCGCTCGTGAAGCGAAACCGTATGACCTGTTTGTCTTGACGGATGAGGGTTCTGCCTCGGCATCTGAGATTTTGACTGGTGCGATGAAAGAAGGAGCAGGCGCGACCATCATCGGGACGAAGACGTTCGGAAAAGGTGTCGTCCAGACGGCGTTCGACTTAGAGGACGGCAGTAACTTGAAATTGACGACGAGCAAATGGCTCACACCGGACGGAAATTGGATTAACAAGAAGGGCATCGAGCCGGACATTGAAGTGGAGCAACCGGACTTCTTCAACGTGACCCGTGTCCTGACAGAAGAAGAGTCGCTCCAAGTCGGAGATTACGGTGACGCCGTCTCGAACTTGCATAAAATTTTAACTGGAATCGGCTATGAGCCAGGCGGTCAGCCGGGATATTACGGGGACACGATGGCGAACGCCGTGAAAGCATTCCAGACAGACAATGGTCTCGAGGCTTCTGGAACTGTCGATGAAGAGACAGCCTCTGCACTCGAAGCGAAATTGCTCGAAGCGATTCAAGATGAGGCGAATGACGCCCAATTGAATCGTGCGCTTGAAGAAGCCGCAAAATAACGTTGTATGAAAGAAAGGGTTGGACCGCGTGGAAGTTGTACGAATGGGTGTTACGGCTTTATTGACGTTGTTAGGTAGTCCGCTGTTTTGGGTGACACTCGTCGCCCTTACATACATATCGCTGACACGGGTCAAGCGAGAACGGGCCATGTTCCGTTCGAGACGTCGCTCACCGAAGTCGGAATGGAGACATTTCATCTGGCCGAGTCTTCTGTTAGCGGTCCTCTCATCGGCCGTGACGATTTTACTCGAGACGACCATCACGTTTGAGTGGGCCGTCTCGTTCACGATTCTCTATACGCTCGTCGTCTTGACGATGCATCCGCGATTCTTTAATCCGGTGCTGCCTCTTCTCGTGTTGTTCGGGGTCGTCTTGTTACGCGATGTTGTCGCATATGGGGCGCTTCGTGATTGGGTAGCAGCACTCGCTCAGGTCGATTGGACGGTCTATGCGCTCACATTCGGCCTCGTCACCCTTGCGGAAGCGATTCTCTTGCGTTGGAACGGACCAAAAGAGACATCCCCGACCTTGATTTTGTCGAAACGGGGGCAGTTTATCGGAGGGCATGTCGTCAAACGGATTTGGTTTTTCCCGCTCGTCGTCTTCGTGCCACCGATGTTCGGTCTCGACTGGCCAATGGTGCCCATCATTCTTCCGATTCCCATCGGGGTCAGTTTATTGTCGACCGGCGCCTTACCAGGAACGCTTCTCGCACGATTGAGCAATTATCGTGCCGTACTCGCTTTGATCGCTCTCGGTTTATTCGGCCTCTCATATGCGTTTGAGATTCCATATGTCGACTATGTAGTATTGACGCTATTCGTCCTCTATGAGCTCGGCTTACAATGGATCAAACGCGAGAATCGGGGAACGACACCCGTTTTCATCAACGGAAACCGTGGGGCGGTCATCGTCGATACGCTACCGAACTCGCCTGGAGAGGCGATGCAGCTCATCCCGGGTGAATCGATCTATAAAGTCAACGGGACGGTCATCACCGGAGGGCACAGTTTTTATGAGGCGCTCCAGCAACATAAGCCATACATCAAGCTGGAAGTGTTGAATCTGAACGGAGACATCCGATTCGTTCAACGGGCGATGTATGAGACCGATCCACATGAGCTCGGAATTTTGTTCGTCGGGGAACCAACGAGCCCGAGAGTCCGTTTGCGTAAACTGTAAGAGTATCCGTCATGGGTACTCTTTTTTGCATACAAAAAGGGCACCTGCAAGGATGCCCTTTCGTCTTATACTTCAAGTTTTGAAGGTTTGAATGCCATTGTGGCTTCGACTGCGTGTTGCCATCCTTTGTATAGGGCTTCACGGTGAGACTCGTCCATGTTTGGATCGAACTTCTTATCGAGTTTCCACTGGTCTTTGACTTCGGCTTGGTCTTTCCAGAATCCAACGGCGAGACCCGCCAAGTAGGCGGCACCGAGTGCAGTCGTTTCACTCACTTCAGGACGTTCGACCGGAACATTGAGAATGTCCGATTGGAACTGCATGAGGAAGTTGTTGCTGACGGCTCCACCATCGACGCGGAGCGTCTTCAAGTTGATGCCTGAGTCATTTTCCATCGACGTGAGGACGTCACGTGTCTGGTAAGCGAGTGACTCGATTGTCGCCCGGACCATCTGTTCTTTCTCTCACGTTTGAGTGGGCCGTCTCGTTCACGATTCTCTATACGCTCGTCGTCTTGACGATGCATCCGCGATTCTTTAATCCGGTGCTGCCTCTTCTCGTGTTGTTCGGGGTCGTCTTGTTACGCGATGTTGTCGCATATGGGGCGCTTCGTGATTGGGTAGCAGCACTCGCTCAGGTCGATTGGACGGTCTATGCGCTCACATTCGGCCTCGTCACCCTTGCGGAAGCGATTCTCTTGCGTTGGAACGGACCAAAAGAGACATCCCCGACCTTGATTTTGTCGAAACGGGGGCAGTTTATCGGAGGGCATGTCGTCAAACGGATTTGGTTTTTCCCGCTCGTCGTCTTCGTGCCACCGATGTTCGGTCTCGACTGGCCAATGGTGCCCATCATTCTTCCGATTCCCATCGGGGTCAGTTTATTGTCGACCGGCGCCTTACCAGGAACGCTTCTCGCACGATTGAGCAATTATCGTGCCGTACTCGCTTTGATCGCTCTCGGTTTATTCGGCCTCTCATATGCGTTTGAGATTCCATATGTCGACTATGTAGTATTGACGCTATTCGTCCTCTATGAGCTCGGCTTACAATGGATCAAACGCGAGAATCGGGGAACGACACCCGTTTTCATCAACGGAAACCGTGGGGCGGTCATCGTCGATACGCTACCGAACTCGCCTGGAGAGGCGATGCAGCTCATCCCGGGTGAATCGATCTATAAAGTCAACGGGACGGTCATCACCGGAGGGCACAGTTTTTATGAGGCGCTCCAGCAACATAAGCCATACATCAAGCTGGAAGTGTTGAATCTGAACGGAGACATCCGATTCGTTCAACGGGCGATGTATGAGACCGATCCACATGAGCTCGGAATTTTGTTCGTCGGGGAACCAACGAGCCCGAGAGTCCGTTTGCGTAAACTGTAAGAGTATCCGTCATGGGTACTCTTTTTTGCATACAAAAAGGGCACCTGCAAGGATGCCCTTTCGTCTTATACTTCAAGTTTTGAAGGTTTGAATGCCATTGTGGCTTCGACTGCGTGTTGCCATCCTTTGTATAGGGCTTCACGGTGAGACTCGTCCATGTTTGGATCGAACTTCTTATCGAGTTTCCACTGGTCTTTGACTTCGGCTTGGTCTTTCCAGAATCCAACGGCGAGACCCGCCAAGTAGGCGGCACCGAGTGCAGTCGTTTCACTCACTTCAGGACGTTCGACCGGAACATTGAGAATGTCCGATTGGAACTGCATGAGGAAGTTGTTGCTGACGGCTCCACCATCGACGCGGAGCGTCTTCAAGTTGATGCCTGAGTCATTTTCCATCGACGTGAGGACGTCACGTGTCTGGTAAGCGAGTGACTCGATTGTCGCCCGGACCATCTGTTCTTTCTCTGTCCCACGCGTGAGACCGAAGATGGCACCACGGACGTCAGAGTTCCAGTACGGGGCACCGAGACCGACGAAGGCAGGAACGACATAGACACCGTCAGTTGATTCGATCCGTGTCGCATACTGTTCCGAGTCTTTCGCTGATTTCAACATTCGTAATCCGTCACGGAGCCACTGGATTGCAGAACCGGCGACGAAGATTGATCCTTCGAGCGCGTATTCTACTTTCCCGTTATAGCCCCAAGCGATTGTCGTCAAGAGACCGTGATCAGATTTGACGGCTTCTTCTCCCGTGTTCATGAGCATGAAACAACCTGTTCCATACGTGTTTTTCGCCTCACCTTTTTCGAAGCAAGTTTGTCCGAACAAGGCGGCCTGTTGGTCACCTGCAGCTCCGGCAATCGGGACTTCGAATCCGAAGAAGTGGTATGGAATCGTGTTCGCATAGACTTCACTTGACGGTTTGACTTCAGGAAGCATTGATTTAGGCACTGTCAAGATGTCGAGTAACTCGTCATCCCACTTCTGCTCGTAGATGTTGTACATGAGTGTACGCGATGCGTTCGAGTAATCGGTTACGTGTGCTTTTCCACCAGAGAGTTTCCAGATGAGCCACGTGTCGATTGTCCCGAAGAGGAGTTCGCCGTTCTCAGCTTTTTCACGTGCACCCTCGACGTTGTCAAGAATCCATTTGACTTTCGTTCCTGAGAAGTAGGCATCGATGAGGAGACCTGTTTTGTCGCGGACCATATCGGAATGACCGGCTGCTTTCAGCTCTTCACAGATGTCGGCGGTTTGACGGGATTGCCAGACGACGGCGTTATAGACAGGGCGTCCTGTTTCCTTCTCCCAAACGACAGCTGTTTCACGTTGGTTCGTGATCCCGATTCCGGCAATCTCATTCGGGTCGATATCAGCAGAACCGAACGCTTCCGCCATAACGGCGAGGACAGAGCCCCAAATTTCATTGGCGTTGTGCTCGACCCAGCCTGGTTTTGGGAAGTATTGTTTGAATTCGCGCTGTGCGACTGTGACAATTTTTCCATCATGATCAAAGATGATTGCTCGTGAACTTGTCGTTCCTTGGTCCAATGCTAAAATATAACGTTTTTCTTTCGCCATATGTGATTTCCTCCTTCAAAATTATGTGTTAAGGGACGAGAATACCGTAGATGAGTGCGGCAATAATCGCACCGATAATCGGACCGACGACCGGGATCCATGAATAACCCCAATCTGAAGATCCTTTTCCTTTAATTGGAAGGAATGCGTGTGCGATACGTGGCCCAAGGTCACGTGCCGGGTTGATCGCATATCCCGTCGTACCACCGAGCGAAAGACCAATCGATACAATCAAGAAACCAACGATGAGTGGATTGAGTCCGTCTGCGAATGTGTTTGCCCCGAATGACAACAATGCAAAGACAAGGACGAATGTTCCGATAATCTCACCAATCAAGTTGTACGGCGTGCTTCGAATACCTGGAGCTGTCGAGAAAGTCGCCAGTTTTAAACCAGGATCGTCTGTCGCATCATAGTGCGGCTTGTAGTGGACATAAACCAAACATGCCCCGATGATGGCTCCAATAAACTGAGCGAGGATATAAAGTGGGACATCAGCCCATGGGAATTCGCCTGCTGTCGCGAGACCAATCGTGACGGCAGGGTTGATGTGAGCGCCTCCGTAAATTCCGGCTGCGTAGACCCCGACCATAACGGCAAGACCCCAACCCATTGTGATGACAATCCAGCCAGAGTTTTCCGCTTTGGAATGGCGGAGGACGACGCCGGCGACGACACCGTTACCGAGCAGAATCAATAGCATCGTACCAATAATTTCACTGACAAATGCTGACATGTGATACTCCCCTTTCTCCCTTATGCAATTTGACTTACCACTTCATTATATGCCCAAAATGTAAGCGTTTTAAAACAGTGTTTATAAAAAATCCTACTTTTTTCCTACAAATGTTCACATTTACAGCTGTAAACTTCACAAAAGAGGTAAGAAGCAGAGCGAAACGTTCACGAAGTGGATGGTTTTTTCGGATATTTCAAGCATTCCAATTTACTAGGGACATAGTCCAATCTGAAAAGTGTAATGCTTTATGCCACAAAAGTGATTCTGTTGAAATCTTGATGTGATGATTTGGATGGAACAAGATGTTTCTTTTGAGACAGTAAAGGAAAAAGAAATGAACAATGGATTGAATGAAAAAAAGAAATAAAATGAATTAACCTACAAGCTAATAAGCGAATATTTGTTCGTGTCTATGGTATAATCAAGACACTTATGAAATGAGAAGGTGAGGAGTATCTTATGGAATCGATTCCGTTTGCATTACAATCTGAATTTCAACCAGGAGGCGACCAGCCTGAAGCGATTCGACAGCTTGTCGAAGGTGTAAATCGAGGTGACCGGTATCAGACGCTCCTCGGTGCAACGGGTACGGGTAAAACGTTTACCGTTTCGAACGTCATTCAAGAAGTAAAGAAGCCGACACTCGTCCTCGCCCATAACAAGACGCTCGCCGGTCAGCTCTACTCGGAGTTCAAAGAGTTCTTCCCGAACAACGCGGTCGAGTACTTCGTCAGTTACTATGACTATTATCAACCGGAAGCGTACGTGCCGTCGACGGATACGTTCATTGAGAAGGATGCTTCAATCAATGATGAAATCGATAAGCTGCGTCACTCGGCGACGTCGGCTCTCTTTGAGCGCGATGACGTCATCATCGTCGCATCTGTCTCCTGTATTTATGGTCTCGGTAACCCGGAAGAATATCGGAGCCTCGTCTTGAGCCTTCGCGTCGGGAAAGAGATGGGACGTGACGAGATGTTACGTAAACTCATCGACATTCAATATGAACGAAACGATATCGATTTCCAGCGTGGACGTTTCCGTGTCCGCGGGGACGTCGTCGAGATCTTCCCAGCATCGCGTGACGAACACTGCATGCGCATCGAGTTCTTCGGAGACGAGATCGACCGCATCCGTGAGATGGATCCGTTGACGGGTGAAATCATCGCAGACCGTGATCACGTCGCCATCTTCCCGGCATCCCACTTCGTCACACGCGACGAAAAATTGCAAAAGGCAATCGTCAACATCGAAGCGGAACTTGAGGAACAACTTGAGAAGTTCCGCGAAGAAGGGAAGCTCTTAGAAGCGCAACGACTCGAGCAACGAACGCATTACGATTTGGAAATGATGCGTGAGATGGGGTATTGTTCAGGAATCGAGAACTATTCGCGACACTTGAACTTAATGCCTGAAGGTTCAACCCCGTACACGTTAATCGATTACTTCCCGGAAGATTTTTTACTCGTCGCCGATGAGTCGCACGTGACGCTCCCGCAAGTACGCGGGATGTACAACGGGGATCAGGCACGGAAACAAGTGCTCGTCGACCACGGCTTCCGTCTCCCTTCGGCGAAGGATAACCGTCCGCTCAAGTTCGATGAGTTCGAGAAGAAAGTCTCACAAGCGATTTTCATCTCGGCGACACCAGGTCCGTACGAACTCGAACATACGCCGAACATGATTGAGCAGATCATCCGTCCGACCGGGTTACTTGATCCGACAATCGAGATTCATCCGATCAAAGGTCAGATTGACTACTTGATGGATCAGATTCGCGAACGCATCAAGCGCGACGAGCGCGTGCTCGTGACGACGCTCACGAAGAAGATGGCAGAGGACCTATCCGATTACTTACGCGAAGCGGGAATCAAGGTCAACTATATGCACTCCGAAATCAAGACGCTCGAGCGAATCGAAATCATTCGTGACCTTCGTCTCGGTAAATATGACGTGCTCGTCGGAATCAACTTGTTGCGGGAGGGTCTCGATATTCCAGAGGTCAGTCTCGTGACGATTCTCGATGCCGATAAGGAAGGATTCCTTCGTTCAGATCGTTCGCTCATCCAGACGATTGGACGAGCGGCGCGTAACGCGAACGGACATGTCATCTTGTTCGCGGACAAGATGACCGATTCGATGGCGCGTGCCATCGAAGAGACGGATCGTCGTCGGTCGATTCAACAGGCTTATAATGAAGAACATGGCATCACCCCGCAGACGATTCGAAAAGACGTCCGAGGGGTCATTCGGGCGACGGTCGAGGCGGAAGAGGAAGCACTCGAATCGCTCAGTACGATGAAGCCGGCCGAACGCGAGGCGGCGATTGCCAAGTTGGAAGAAGAAATGAAGCAAGCGGCACGCGATCTCCAGTTCGAACGCGCGGCCGAATTGCGTGACTTAATCTTGGAGTTGAAGGTAGGGAATTAAATGGCTGAAAAGAAAAATGCGATTGTCATCAAAGGGGCACGCGTCAACAATTTAAAAAATATTGACATCGATATCCCACGTGACCAGCTCGTCGTCTTGACGGGCTTGTCCGGCTCCGGGAAATCGTCACTTGCGTTCGATACGATTTATGCGGAAGGACAGCGTCGGTACGTCGAGAGCTTATCCGCCTATGCCCGTCAGTTCCTTGGACAGATGGATAAGCCAGACGTCGATACGATTGAAGGACTTAGCCCGGCCATCTCGATTGACCAGAAGACGACGAGTCGTAACCCGCGTTCGACGGTCGGGACGGTGACCGAGATTTATGATTACCTTCGTCTATTGTTTGCAAGAATCGGGAAACCGGTCTGTCCGAACCACGGCATCGAGATCTCGAGTCAAACGATTTCGCAGATGGTCGACCAGGTGATGGAGTTGCCGGAGCGGACACGACTCCAGATTTTGGCGCCAATCGTGTCGGGTCGGAAAGGGACGCACGTGAGAGTATTCGACTCGTTAAAGAAAGAGGGATTCGTCCGTGTCCGTGTCAATGGTGAAACGATTGAATTGACGGATGAGATTGAGCTCGATAAAAACAAGAAGCATTCGATTGAAGTCGTCGTCGACCGCCTCGTCGTCCGACCTGACGTCGAAGGGCGCCTCGCCGACTCACTCGAGACGGCATTACGTCTTGCGGACGGCCGTGTCATTATCGATAAGATGGATGGCACCGAGCTTCTCTTCAGTGAGCATCACGCCTGTCCGATCTGCGGGTTCTCCATCGGCGAACTCGAACCTCGGATGTTCTCATTCAACTCGCCATTCGGTGCATGTCCGACGTGTGATGGTCTTGGGACGAAACTAGACGTCGACCCAGAACTCGTCATCCCGGACCCGTCGAAGACGTTGAAAGAGGGGGCGATTGCCGCATGGCAACCGACAAGTTCCCAGTACTATCCACAACTTTTGGCTGCGATGTGCCAGCATTTCAACATCGACATGGACGTGCCGTTCGAGCGCCTATCAAAACGTGATCAGGACCTCGTCTTGAACGGGTCTTCGGAGGAATCGTTCCTCTTCCGCTACGAGAACGACTTCGGTCAAGTGCGGACGAATACCATTTTCTTTGAAGGGGTGCTCCGTAACATCGAGCGCCGTTACCGGGAGACGACATCCGACTATATCCGTGAGCAGATGGAAATGTACATGGCGACACATGCGTGTCCGACATGTCACGGCTATCGCTTGAAAGAAGAGTCGCTCGCCGTCAAGATCACGGGTCAGCACGTCGGGCAAGTGACGGAGAAATCGGTCGTGAACGCACTCGCGTTCTTTGAAGGACTCAACGAGCAGTTGAGCGAGAAAGAGATCGCCATCGCCCGTCTCATCCTCCAAGAGATTCGGGAACGACTCAGTTTTTTGAATAACGTCGGTCTCGACTACTTGACGCTCTCTCGTGCCGCTGGAACACTCTCGGGTGGGGAGGCGCAGCGGATTCGTCTCGCGACACAAATTGGGTCTCGTCTCACGGGTGTCTTGTATGTCCTTGACGAACCATCCATCGGTCTTCATCAACGTGATAACGATCGGTTGATTTCGACCCTCAAACAGATGCGGGACATCGGCAACACGCTCATCGTCGTCGAGCATGACGAGGACACGATGATGGAAGCCGACTACTTGATCGATATCGGACCAGGCGCAGGAGAACATGGCGGACAGGTCATTGCGGCCGGGACGCCGAAACAACTGATGAAAAATAAAAACTCGCTCACCGGTCAATATCTTGCCGGGAAGAAGTTCATCCCACTTCCGGCTGAACGGAAGATGCCAGACGAACGTTTCTTAAAGATCGTCAAAGCAGAAGAGAACAACCTAAAAGACGTAGACGTGTCCATTCCACTCGGGATGTTCGTTGCCGTAACAGGGGTCTCGGGATCGGGTAAATCGACCCTCATCAATGAGATTCTCTATAAATCGCTCGCGCACAATATGAACCGGGCCAAAGCGAAGCCAGGCAAGCACAAGAAGATTGAAGGACTTGAGCATATCGATAAGGTCATCGATATCGACCAATCCCCGATTGGACGGACCCCTCGTTCGAACCCGGCCACGTATACGGGTGTCTTTGATGATATTCGTGACGTCTTCGCCTCGACGAATGAAGCGAAGATGCGCGGCTATAAGAAGGGACGTTTCAGTTTCAACGTTAAAGGCGGGCGCTGTGAAGCATGTCGTGGGGATGGGATCATCAAAATCGAGATGCACTTCCTTCCTGACGTCTACGTTCCGTGTGAGGTCTGTCACGGGAAACGCTATAATCGTGAAACGCTCGAAGTGAAGTACAAAGGAAAGACGATCGCAGACGTCCTTGATATGACGATTGAGGAAGGACTCGAATTCTTTGACAAGATTCCGAAAATCAAGCGGAAGATTCAAACGATTTATGACGTCGGTCTTGGCTATATGAAACTCGGTCAGCCGGCGACGGAACTTTCGGGTGGGGAAGCCCAGCGTGTCAAACTCGCTTCGGAACTTCATAAACGGTCGACCGGGAAAACGATTTATATTCTGGACGAACCAACGACCGGTCTTCACGTCGACGACATCGCGCGCTTGTTGAAAGTGTTGCAACGTCTTGTCGAGAACGGGGACACGGTGCTTGTCATCGAGCATAACCTCGATGTCATCAAGTCGGCCGATTATTTGATTGACCTCGGACCAGAGGGTGGAGATGGTGGCGGACTCATCGTCGCAACGGGGACACCAGAAGAAGTCGCGGAAGTGTCAGGCTCGTATACCGGTAAGTATTTGAAGCCGGTTCTCGAACGAGATGCAGCCCGAGTGAAACCGAAAGCAGGAAAAAAGAAATAAGTATAGAAATGGTGAGAAACGGGAAGGTAATTGACGTGCAACCAAATTGAAGGGGGAAAACGAACGTGAAACAAGAAATGCGTGAACTGATTCTCCAGCAAGTGAAGGAAGGCAAGATGACGATCGAGGAGGCGATGACGCAACTCGAACGTCTCGAGCGACTTGAACCGGAACAGGTTCAAGCGCTTGAAGAGCGACAGGATACAGAAAAGGTCGATGCCTATTCGGTTGAATCGCTCACAACGAAACTGACATCTGCAGTGGAAGGGCTCGTGACGAAACTTCGCGACAGCGACTTTTCATTCAGCTCGAACTTTGGTCCGGAAGTGACGTATTCGAAGTCGTTCCCGTTCACAGGTAGCGATATCTCGCTCGACCTGTTCAACGCGTCGGCTACGATTGTTTCGTCTGATGCCGAAGATTGTGAACTGATTGTCACGGGTCGTCCGCTTCGCCAACAAGATGCGGATAAGGCGCTCGAACAATTACAGTCTGCGGTTAAGCACTCTGTCATTGGTGATCGTCTCGTCGTTTCGCTCCGTGACAAACTCGTCCGAGCCCACGTGGAACTGTACGTCCCGCACCACCATTTCAACCGCCTTCTTGTTCAGACGTTGAACGGCGAAGTCCGTGCCGATGGTCTCGATGTCGAGAACGTTCGTGTGCAAACCGCAAACGGGCGTGTCGTGCTCCATGACGTGCATGCATCCGAACTATTACTGAACACTGGTAATGGGACAGTCGAGGTCGAAGGTGTCGAAGCGGAACTCGTTCACGTTCGGACCGGAAACGGTGCCGTCATCGTCGGTGGGAAGTACGATAAAGCCTCCCTCAAGACCGGGAACGGAAACATCCGCGCGGAACTGGCGACAGCTCGTCCTGCCAAGTTTGAACTCGCGTCACTCGCCGGAAACATTCGACTCGTGTTACCACATGGCGTCGAGGTCGAAGGGGAGCTCGAGACGAACTTCGGTGGTCTGCACTGCTTGCTTGATGAGCTCGAAATCATCCGTGACCGCAAGGACGTCGCACAGCGTCGTCTGGAATTCTTATCGGGTCGCGGTCAAACCCCTCGTATCGAAGTCGAGGCGGGGACGCGTACCGGTACAATCGATTTGGAGCACGGTTCGGTCTATACGCCATCCACATTCCTCGATGAAGATAAAGTGGAACCGGCTGACCCGGTCGATCCTGTCGACCCGGGCGATTTGAACAATCCGTTCCATCAACAATAAGAAAATCCCGAAGGCTGAGCCTTCGGGATTTTTTGATTATAGATTCATTTCGTACTCCATCTGTTGCCAATCCATCATCTGTGTATCAAACAGAGTGAAGGCGCTGATAGTAAACACGATGAAGAGGACCGGTCCGGCAATCAAGAGAATGATTCCAAGAAGGCGCATCGACTTCGAGCGATTCCAATAGAAGATGATGGCGACAATCATGGAGATGAGCGCTCCGGACAAGAAGAATCCGATGATGTTCAAGATGAACAAGAGCAAGATCGTCTCGTTTTTCGTCGCGGCATATTCTTTCCACATATCGATCAATGATTTGATGATGTAAACGAGTGACCCAATTCCAATCACTAGCGCAAATAAGATGACAATTCCGAATAAACCTCCCATTATTCCACCTCCTAGTAAGCCTATACCCTACATACGAACGGCGTAATAGGATGGTTTCAACAATTTTTTGACACGTTCTTCATCACTTCCCTAGCCCGTCTTAGAAAGAGCTATGATACAATAATGAGCGTGAAAGGGGCAGATACTGATGCAAAATATCGTACGTACCGCTCAAGTTGTTGAGCGTTTTAAACTTCAAGTCATTGCGGGAGAGGAAGGACTTCATCGTCCGGTCGCAACACCCGACCTGAGTCGACCGGGTCTCGTCCTTGCCGGCTATTATACGCACTATGCCAAAAACCGCCTGCAAGTGCTTGGGAAGACGGAGTTGACATTCTATGCGAGCCTCTCGGAAGAGAAGCGTCGTGAGCGCGCTAAAATCTTGTGTACGGAACAGACGCCAGGAATTTTAATCACGCGTGGCTTCGATATTCCGAAAGAAATCGAAGAAGAAGCGGAAACGGCAAACGTTCCGCTCATGCGGACGAATGCGGTGACGACCTCAATCGAATCACAAATCACGAACTTCCTAGAGATGGAACTCGCACCGATGACGGCGATGCACGGTGTGCTGGTCGATATTTACGGTGTCGGTGTCCTCATCAAGGGCCAGAGTGGTGTCGGTAAATCGGAGACGGCACTTGAACTCGTCAAACGAGGTCACCGCCTCGTCGCCGATGATTCGGTCGAGATTCGTCAAACGGGGGACCAACTCCTCGTCGGATCAGCACCGAAGCTCATTCGTCACCTGCTCGAGATTCGTGGGATCGGCATCATCGACGTCATGACGTTGTTCGGTGCGGGGGCGGTGCGGTCGCATAAAAAGATCAGCCTCATCGTCAACTTGGAGAACTGGGACGCGGGCAAAGTATACGACCGTGTCGGACTCGACCACAATACGATGAAAATCATCGACAGTGAAGTCCCGCTCCTCACGATCCCTGTTCGACCTGGTCGAAACTTGGCGGTCATCATCGAGGTCGCGGCGATGAACTATCGTCTACAGAACATGGGAATCAATACGGCTGAAGAGTTCGCGCAACGTCTCGCGAACGCCATTCAGGATACTGAAGGAGACTTGTGAGCATGGTAGAACCGACATTTGATCGTGTGGCGTTTGAGATTGGCTCTTTGCCAATCTATTGGTACGGCATGATTATCGCCTTCGGGGCGATGCTTGGTCTCGTCCTCGCCTTATACGAAGCAAAACGTATCAATTATGATTCGGAACGACTCGTGGATGTCGTCATCTGGTCGATTCCGATCAGCATCGTCTTCGCACGCATTTATTACGTGACGTTCCAATGGGATTATTATTCAGAGAACCTCGGACAAATCATCGACATTCGTCAAGGTGGGATTGCCATTCATGGAGCCATCTTCGGTGCTCTCCTTGTCGTCATCGTCTATTGTATGCGAAAGTCGATGTCGTTCTGGAAAGTGACGGACATCTTGGCGCCATCGCTTCTTCTTGGACAAGCCATTGGGCGTTGGGGAAACTTTATGAACCAAGAGGCACATGGTGGCGAGACGACGCGTAGTTTCTTGCAAGATACGCTCATGCTACCAGACTGGATCGTCAATCAGATGTACATTGATGGGACTTATTATATCCCGACCTTCTTATATGAAAGTGTATGGAATATCATCGGGGTCATCCTTCTCGTCGCGTGGCGCATGATTGGCAATCCACGACGTGGGTATATCTTCTTGTCATACCTCGTCTGGTACTCAATCGGTCGCTTCTATATCGAGGGACTTCGTACGGACAGTCTCATGTCCGGAGATTTGCGTGCGGCGCAAATGGTGTCAATCGCCTTGATCCTCTTCGGTATCGTCACGATGATTCTTCGTCGCAAGGCGAAACGTTACAACGACCCATCAGAGAAAGGATTGTTTGATTAATGGATACGATCTTATTTGATTTAGACGGTACATTACTCGATACGAACCCACTCATTATCGCGAGTTTCCGCCATACTTTCGACTATTATTTCCCGGAACATACGTATCGGGATGAAGACATTTATCGATTCATCGGACCGACGCTCGAAAAGTCGTTCCGTGAACTCAACGAGCCGGAATGGAAAGAGATGCAAGCCTTCTATCGGAGCTTCAACATCGCCATGCATGACCAACTCGTCGCAGAGTACCCAGGAGTCATCGAGGGGCTATATCGCCTTCATGCGAAAGGATACAAGATGGGCATCGTCACGTCGAAAGGTCGTCCGGTAGTCGAGCGCGGTCTTCGATTGTTCAATATCGACCACTTATTTGACGTCGTCGTGACAGCGGATGATGTCGAGAACGAAAAACCTCACGCTGAACCAGTCGAGCGTGCACTACAAGCACTCGACTCGTCACCAGAACGCGCCGTCATGGTCGGAGACAACGACACGGATGTCTTCAGCGGGAAAAATGCCGGAACGAAGACGGTCGCTGTCGGCTGGGCCCTCAAAGGGCGTCCATTCCTCGAATCGCTCGAACCGGACGTCATCATCGACTCGATGGAACATTTCGAGGCGTGGCTAGACGAGGTCAGTATTCATGCGTAAGACGACACGATATCACATCGAGGGACCGAATCCGCTTTGGCAAATGTATCAGACGATTCGCTTTCTGCGTGTCTTCAAAAACACGACGGTCGTTCTGGTCGGTCGTTACTTTCCGTCGGTGAAGGCAAAGCGTTGGCTTTACCAGACGTTCCTCGGGATGAATATCGGAGAATATAGTGCCCTTGCTCTCATGGTCACACCGGACGTCATGTTCCCGGAACGTATCACGATTGGTCGCAATACGGTCATCGGATTCAATTCGACGATCCTCTGTCATGAGTATCTCGTAGACGAGTATCGGATCGGGGACGTCATCATCGGTGATGGCGTATTGATCGGTGCGAACGTTACCATCCTGCCAGGGGTAACCATCGGGGACGGTGCCGTCATCGGCGCGGGCGCGGTCGTGCACCGTGACGTCTTACCAGGAGAGCGGGTCATCGGTTCAAAGCTTCAATCGTTGACACATATTTGACACAATTTTTCGCAAAATGTTTTCATGAGTATTTTGTTCATACAGAATCAATAATACTTGAGCGGTATCACTTTTTTTTAAAGAGATGCCGCTTTTTCATGGATAAATGTACAGAAATGAAGCTATCATATTTTCGTTCAAAAACAATTTTTGAACCTAGTAAAAAATATTCATTATAGAGGGAATATAGTCGCAATTTTTTTTAACTTTTTCAGTTGCCCTCGCTGTTCGAGTGCGGTATTCTTATCCCTGCAACTAAAAAAAGATTTAGAGATGATGTGGAGGATTTAGAATATGGAAGCGAACTATGAAGCAGTAATGACGCTACCCGAACCAGAATCTCCGCTCGCTGCGGAGCTCCACTACTATAGAGGTCGTCGTGCGTTACGTGAAGGTCGCCTGGATGAAGCGACTTTTTTCATGGCTGAAGCGACAGCGGCAGCCACGCATCGCGTCGACTATCATAAACAGTACGCAGAACTGTTATTTGAAGTAGGGGAGGTCTACCACGCCAATGACGTGTGGAAACGAGTATTAGAGCTCGATGAGACCGCAACAGAGGCACTGTATCACTTAGCAAGCAACTGTGCCTATGTCTCTCAATATGAGGAAGCGGCGCACTATGCATCCGAATATCTCGCCCGTGACACGAAAGGTCACTTCAGGGAAGCCGTGCAATCCCTTCTTGAACTGATCGAACTCGAACAAGAGTTAGAGGACGAGGAAGAAGACGAATTGATCACGTGGCATACGGAAGCGCAGCGTCAAATCGATAAAGGACGATTGTTTGCGGCAAAGGCGACACTCGAGCGTCTCATCGGTCAATATCCATCGTTTTGGCCAGCATACAACAATCTGTCGGTCGTCAGTTTTTACCTTGGTGATGACCAAGCGGCATTCCGGACGCTCGAATACGTGCTCGACCAAAATCCAGGCAACTTGCATGCAATCTTGAACACGATTCTCTTGCTCCATGAAGCGGGTCAATCGGAAGTGGCCCTGCAGTTGTCGACACCGCTCACACGTGTCCGTCCACTCCAATTTGACTTACGTTATAAATTAGCGACGACACTCGCGCTTGTCGGACATTACGACCGTGCATATGAAGAACTACGTCTATTGAAAGACCGCGGATTCCGTGGGGACCCATTGTTTGGGCATTGGCTCAGCGTGTCTGCCTATAAGACAGGACGACTTGAAGAGGCAGCCACCTACTTGAACAATGAAGAGATGAAACAGTTTGAAGAGAAACAAAGCTTCGACATCCGAGAAAATCTCGAATTTCGTTCGGCACTCGTCCAAGGATTGCGTCAAGAGAGCGACTTGGCTCGAATCGAGATTATCCGAATCATCGCCAACTTAAAAGATGACGAAGCGTTCGAAGCGCTTGCGCTCACGAATGCGGTGACGGAAAACGGGACGGTCCGTGCGTTCGCAGAGATGTGTCGTGCCGACCTTTGTCAGCAACCGTTCAAAGGAGACGTCCGGATCAAGCGTGCGTTTGATGCGCTCGTCTTGGCTGAAGCACATGTATCAGAAGCGGAACGGATGAGCCTAGAGGGCGACTTCTATGAACGTTTCGCGACGCTTCTGTTGTCTGATGAATCATTCATGGACGTAACGGCATCGGCCGCTGCGCTCGTCTGGATGTTTTATACGAAACGGGACGCATTGATTCTCGAAAATTGTGCGAACGCCTTCCATCTCTCGGTCGACACGTTGACAGAGACGGTCCGTTCGTTCAAACGGACACTCGAACAAGCATAAAGATAGACGATACCCTTACAGGTTTCTTATACTAAAGGCAATCAATTTCTTGCAGAGGTGGAATCAACATGACAGAAGAAAAAATTTATGACGTCATTATCATCGGTGCCGGTCCTGCCGGAATGACCGCTGCGCTATATGCTTCACGTGCGAACCTTTCAACACTTATGATTGAACGTGGGATTCCAGGTGGTCAGATGGCCAACACGGAAGACATCGAGAACTATCCGGGCTATGACAGCATCCTTGGTCCTGACTTGTCTCAAAAAATGTTCGACCATTCGAAAGCGTTCGGTGCGGAGTATGCATATGGGGACGTGCAAAGCATCTCGGATGAAACACAATATAAAATCGTGCATGCGCACAACCGTGACTATAAAGCACGTGCAATCATCCTCGCCTCTGGTGCTCAGTATAAGAAAATCGGCGTACCGGGAGAAGAAGAACTCGGTGGCCGTGGCGTATCGTACTGTGCGGTATGTGACGGAGCGTTCTTCAAAGGGAAAGATTTGTTCGTCATCGGCGGTGGCGACTCGGCTGTTGAAGAAGGTGTCTTCTTGACACGCTTTGCGAACAAGGTGACGATCGTTCACCGTCGCGATGAGCTTCGCGCTCAGAAGATTCTTCAAAAACGTGCGTTCGACAATGAGAAAATCGATTTCATTTGGAACCACACATTGAAAGAAATCACAGAGAAAGACGGGAAAGTCGGTGGAGCTCGTCTCGTCAGCACAGTTGACGGGACAGAGACAGACCACGAGATTGACGGCGTCTTCATCTATATCGGGATGAACCCGATTACAGGATTCGTTCAAGACCTCGGCATCACGAACGAACAAGGTTACATCGTCACGAACGAGGCGATGGAAACGAATATCCCAGGGATTTTCGCGGCCGGTGATGTCCGTGAGAAAACGCTCCGTCAAGTCGTCACAGCGACGAACGACGGATCGATTGCCGCTCAGAATGCTCAACACTTCATCGAGGGGCTCCTCGAATCGTTGCAAGAACAAAACGCATGATTCAAGAAGGTAGGACTGCGGGGAACCGCGGTCCTTCTCTTTTTTTCGGACGTTCGTTATACTAGATGGAGAGAGCTACACACACGGCTCGGTTGTCAATTTTAAGGGGGCGTCAGCGAGATGGAAGACTTTAAAGGATTAGAAGAATTGATCATCATCAGTGGGATGAGCGGGGCTGGAAAGTCGGTCGCCATGAATAGTTTCGAGGACCTCGGCTATTTTTGTGTCGACAACTTGCCACCGGTGCTCTTGCCACAATTGATTGATGTCATCAGCTCGGTCCGACCGAAAATCGCGGTCGCCATCGATACACGGACACGAGACTTTATCGATAGCTTATTCATCGTCATCGACGATTTGGAAAAAAAGAATGTGCATCCGCACCTGTTGTATTTAGAGACGCGGGACGACGTGCTCGTTCGCCGTTATAAAGAGACGCGACGGTCCCATCCGCTCGCACCGGAAGATGCGCCACTTGTCGGCATCAAGATGGAGCGCGAACTGTTAGAAGGGTTCCGTGATCGGGCTCACACGCTGTATGATACGAGTGAATTGAAGCCTCAGATGTTGAAGGACCGCATCCTCCAACAGTTCAACGAAGAACGGATCCCGTTCACAGTCAACTTCATGTCATTCGGTTTCAAACATGGGGTTCCGCTCGATATCGACTTGTTGTTCGATGTTCGCTTCATCACGAACCCATTCTATATCCCTGAGCTCCGTCCACTCACGGGTCAGACGACAGAAGTACAGGAATACGTCATGTCTCATCCGGAGGCACGAGCATTTTATAAAAAGTTGATCGACATGCTCGAGTTCCTTCTCCCGCAATATAAACGGGAAGGCAAAACGCAAGTCGTCGTGGCGTTCGGTTGCACCGGTGGGAAGCATCGGTCGATTACCTTCGCTGAGAAAGTGTCGGAGCACTTTGCTGAACGTTATAATGTGAAGACGGTCCACCGAGACCTCGCTCACGCGACGAAGGAGAAGTGACATGAGACGAGATCGGAAAGTAGTCGCTATCGGTGGAGGGACAGGATTGTCCACTCTCGTTCGTGGATTGAAACATTATCCACTCGATATCACGGCAATCGTCACGGTCGGGGACGACGGGGGGAGCTCGGGACGTCTTCGTGACGAGTTTCATATGTTGCCTCCGGGCGATATCCGTAATGTCATCTTGGCATTGTCGGAAGTCGAACCGTTAATGGATAAGATTTTACAATACCGCTTCGATACGGGATTTGGTTTAGAAGGGCATTCCCTTGGAAACTTGATGCTCACGGCGGCGACCCACATCTGCGAAGGCTCGTTTGTCAAAGCGATCGATGTCATGTCGCAGCTCTTGAACGCACAAGGAAAAGTATTGCCGGTGACTGAGACGCTCATGACCCTCGCAGCCGAGTTTGAGGACGGCACCATCGTCCAAGGGGAATCCAAGATCCCCCTTCATGAGCAACCGATCAAACGGATGTTTTTACTCGAAGAAGGCATTGAACCGGCCCCGGGCGTCGTCGAAGCGATTGAAGAGGCAGATGTCATCGTGCTCGGTCCAGGGAGTCTCTATACGAGTATCATCCCGAACCTGCTCATCCCAGCTGTACGGGAAGCCATCGTCCGCTCGAAAGTCCCGGTCGTCTATATTTGTAACGTGATGACGCAACCAGGTGAGACGAAAGGCTATGACGCGATGAAACACTTGAAAGTCATCGAGTCGTACCTTGGGAAGGCATCGATTGACACGATTGTCGTCAACAACGAACCGATTGAAGAAGAGTATTTGGAGCGTTACCGTGAGGATGGATCGGAAGAGGTCCGCTTCGATCGGAAGAAGCTCCGGAACTATGGGACGAACGTTCTCGCTGGGGACATCGTCGACTATAATCGGGAGTATATCCGTCATGATTCCGACGCCATCGCCGGACTCGTCATGCAGCGGGTACTCCGCATCAAGAAGCCGCGCTCATTTCAAGAATTGGAACTGAAATAAAGATTGTTGGAAAGATAGAAAGGAGGGGGACTCGATGAGCTTTGCATCAGATGTGAAGAAAGAATTGACACAACTCGAAGTGACCGACGCGGAAGCGAAAGCGGAACTGTCGGCACTCGTTCGGATGAACGGGGTCATCTCGCTCGCCCTTGGACGAGGCATGACCTTAGACGTCTCGACGGAGAACGCCTCGATCGCCCGGCGGATTTACTCGTTGATGAAACGCCTTTACGACCATCCGTTAGACTTGTTCGTACGGAAGAAAATGCGTTTGAAAAAGAACAACGTCTACATCGTCCGAGTGTCACAGCATGCGGAAACGATGCTTCGGGATCTTGAGATCCTTGGAGAGAATTACGAGATGATTCGGACACTGAACTCGGATATGACGGGGGACGAGAACTTAGCGCGCGCTTACTTGCGTGGCGCCTTCCTCGCAGGCGGGTCAATCAACCATCCGAAAACGTCCTCGTACCACCTCGAAATCTATAGCTTGTACGAAAACCATAACCAGGCACTACGTGATTTGGCGAACCGGTTTGAGTTGAATGCGAAGACGCTCGAACGGAAAAAAGGGCATATCCTGTATATGAAAGAAAGTGAAAAGATTTCGGACTTCCTCAAGTTGATCGGGGCGACCCGGGGTATGTTGGAGTTCGAAGACGCACGAATCATCAAAGATATGCGAAACTCCGTCAACCGTCTCGTCAACTGTGAGACGGCCAACTTGAACAAGACGGTCGGTGCGGCATTGCGCCAAGTCGAGAACATCAAGTTCTTGGAGCGGACGGTCGGACTCGACGTCTTACCGAAAAAATTGCGGGAAATCGCCGAACTGCGCGTCACGCATCAAGACGTCTCATTACAGGAGCTCGGGGAGATGCTCGAGTCCGGTCCAATCTCGAAGTCAGGAATCAACCATAGACTTCGTAAAATTGACCAGATTGCCGAGCGCGTGCGCAGCGGCGATGAGATCGCATCCTCGTGATGCGGTTGCGCCAAAACCATTCTTCCTATATAATAAGCAATTGTGTATAGGTTTTATGAAAAGCGAGTAAAAGGAGCTTCATCATTATGTCGAATGAAAAGAAAAGATTATCGCTCACGATTGACGCTAAGCTCGACCAGGTCATCACAGAGCGTGCTAAAGAAATCGGAATTCCGAAAAGTGCACTCGTCACGTTCGCTACAAGCCTCTTCTTGAACCAGCTTCGTGCGGAAGAGTTGTTGAACGGGGACAAGAACGCAATCTACGAAGTCATTCGTAAAGACTACGAGTTGCTCACGAGCGTAAAGAATCTAGATAACTAAGTGAAAGGTTGACTCCGGTCAGCCTTTTTTAGTTGCATCTCTTTCAGAAATTTGGAATAGTGGTGATAATGAATTGGAACGGAGGTCGATCAAATGGGTCAAATCTTACTCATCCTACTGCTACAACTAATCTACGTTCCGGTGTTAACGCTCCGGACGATCATGCTCGTGAAAGGGAAGACCGTCATCGCCGGTCTATTCGGAACGTTAGAAACGCTCATCTATATTTTTGCGCTCGGCATCGTGTTCCAGGATCTGACGACGGTCGGTATGATCGTGTATGCGGTCGGCTTCGGGCTCGGAATCTTACTTGGCGGTTTCGTCGAACGAAAACTCGCTATCGGTTACAACATGATTCAAGTCCATACGAAAGAATATCCAGCGGAACTCATCCAACAGATGCGTGACAACGGATATGGAGTTACGCATTATCAAGGGCAAGGACGTGACGGGGTCCGTTACCGTCTTGACGTATTGGCGGCCCGTACCCGGATGAAAGAACTGCGTGAACTCGTCGAGAAGCATGAACCGAAAGCATTCCTCGTCGCATTTGACCCAATCGACTTCAAAGGCGGTTATATGATGAAAGGACTGCGTCGCCCGAAATGACACACAAGACTCACGAAAGTGGGTCTTTTTTTGTTAGAGTAGGGATTTTATCTCGTGATAGGGAACTAGTGAAGAAAGGAGATGAGACCGTGAAACGAAATCGACGTGTGTGGATGATCTTACTGTTTGTACTTGTCGGGGCGGGAATCGTTTATTTCGCCATGACCTTATTTGGGGATGGAGAGGACAGTGTCAAGCCGCCGCTTCCAACGATTCGGGTTGGTTCGGTATCGGCAGAAGTGGAACAATCGACGTACTGTTGGGAGACCGGCAATCAAGCGACATGCGCCGATTACGGACTACCGGAAGCGGACGATCTTCAACTGATCACTGTCAAACCGGGAGACCGGATCGATGTCGTCTATCATGCAGAACCGATGACATCGAGTTTCAATCGAATCGAGGATGGAGAACTCGTCTCTTCCGAACTCGTCGTTCCGGATGAGCCGGGCATCTATCTCTATGAAGTCGGCGGAGAGTGGTCGCAAGGAGATAGCCGATACGTCTTCGGTGTCCGGGTCCCTGAAAACTAATGATTGACCTGCCTCTAAGGGGCGACTGTACAGTGAACGTAGGAGGTGGGGAAACCGTGATTCCAATCGGAAGAGTCGCCCATGTGACCGGATTGTCGGTCAAGGCGATCAAATTTTATGAAGCGCGCGGATTGGTCCGCCCGACGCGGACCAAGAATCAGTATCGAATGTACGGGATGGAAGAGATTCGACGGTTAAGTGAAATCAAACGATTACGTCAAATTGGACTCCGTCTAGAACAAATTCAATCGGGTCTACCGGTTGATACATTACTAGAAACACGATTGGATGAAGTCCAGGCAGAAATCGAACGACTTCATCGAATCGAGAGGCAGATTCGATTGATACAATCAGGAGGGAACGACATGAAGATTCGATATGAGATGTTGAATGAAGCCATTTCCGTCTATGGATATGGTGGTACGTTAGAGGAGATCCCGAACATGTGGGCCAAGCTTCAACCAGAATTGACGACAGACGAGTCGTACGGGGTCTGTCTCCCGCAGGAGAACGGTTATGTCGCGGGGATGACGAAGCCGGTGTCGGGAGAAAGTGCTCGAAGTGTCGAACTGACGAAAGGGAACTATATCGTCGCGACGGTGGAGGGAGGCATCCCGATGATTCCGTCTACGTATGAGCAGCTAGTAAACGTTCCAGATGTGACGCTACGAGACGCGGTCGACTTCGAGCGCTATATTCACGGGCAAGGTGGAGCGGACGACATCATTGAGATTTGGATGCCCATCGAATAGAAAAAAGAACGCATCCATCGATGCGTTCTTTTTTTAGAGGAAATGATGGAGATGTAACGTATTTTTAGCTTGCTCCGGAGTGAGATGGAAGGCGTGCTCAGTAGCACCCTCTAGTAAACTCTGTTCAATTGGCTCTAATTCATATGTGTAAATCCCGTCCTCGAAGTCGGGAGTTCCGATGATGTTGACAGGAATCGGTTGGTCCTGCGATTTCATCAGAATGGAGAACTGTAAAAAATCGTTCGGCGGTAAAAACAAGGTCGTATATAATTTGAACGACTTACGATCTTCCATTGACACTAGAGCAGGTGCTCGACCCAAATCGGACGTGAACGATTGGATGCGAGAAAAAATCATTTGAACGGGAATCAACATCGTGTGACCTTCGAGTGAACTCACTTCTGTCGGAGGTAAATACGTTTGATCAAGGAGACGAATCATCTGCTCGCTCTCGACCGGTGGACTGAAGAGATAACCTTGAATCGTTTGGACGCCACGGTCCCGCAGCCAGTTCAAATCACGGAAACATTCGACACCTTCTACGACGATATCCATACCAAATTCTTTTGCGATATACATCAAGCTACGGACAATGGCTTGTGACTTCACATTTTGATGAATGCCGTGTGCGAAAATTCGGTCGACCTTCATGATTTGGACATTATAATCCTGTACGTACGCGAGTGAAGAATAACCGGTACCGAAGTCGTCAAATGACACGGTGATACCGAATGCATTCAATGTCTCAAACACGGACTTCATTCGATCTCGGTTCTCCAATAGCGTTGATTCTGGAATTTCAATTTCTAAATAATGAGGTAGGATGTTGTGTCTCGTATAGGATTGTTGAATTTGTTGCATGTAGTTATCTAGATAGAAATAGGAAGCCGGAATGTTTATTGAAATCGGGATGCATGTCGGAAGCTGATTCATAAATCGACAGACTTCCTCGATTAAAAAGTCCGTCAATTCCACAATCTGTTGGTTGTGCTCAATCAATGGAATAAATTCAGCAGGCGAGATGGGTCCCCAAGTTGGATGTGTCCAGCGCATCAGTGCCTCAGCGCCAACAATTTCACCGGTCCACGCATGGACTTTCGGTTGATAGACAACAAACAGCTCCCTATTTTTGATGGCGGTGCGTAAATCATTGATCAACGTATAGCGACGCAAGGATGGCAAATCAACGCTCGATGAATAGAACGCCAGATTGGAATGTCCCTGTGTGTAAGCGTGATTTGTCACCTGAACGGTATGGGCAATCAGTTCGTTCGCCGTCATCCCGTCATGTGGGGAGCGACAGACACCGACGGAAACGTGTGGGAAGATTTCATATTCACTGATGCTGTAAGCGCGTTCGGACAAGGTGGTCAACTTTTCACCGAAACGCCGGACTCTCTCATCGGTCCAATAACTAGGAATCACAATGCAATATAAATCTTCATGAATGACAGCTAATAAGGCATCATCAGGAACGTAAGGTTGGAGCGTGCCAATCGTTACGGCATTCCATTCATCCGCTAATTCAAAGCCTAGTGTTTGTTTGACCTCCGCATAGTGATTGAAGGAAATTCCAATCATTGTGACGGATTGCGCCTCTTCTAATAGTTCTTCGATATGTGTCTTTAACGTATCTCGATTGGCAATTCCCGTAATCGGGTCAACTGTCCGTAATGTGGTGATTTCTTGCTCCTGTTCTTGCAGTCGCGTAATATTTTTCAAATAGGAACGGTAACCGGTTACATTTTTATTCTGATCCCAGATAGGTTCACGCTTTTCTTCCACCCACTTCAATTCATCCTTTACATAAACGCGATATATGTAAGTAGCGGATTCTCCTTGTAACGTCTCATGACGTGATGAGGTGAGTCGTTCCAAATCTTCTGGATGAAGAAACTGCTTCCAAAATTCGAGCGTGATATCAGAAGGCTCAATCTCAAATCCAATCATACGGAATAGGCCAGGAGAAACGTGTTGGAACGTATCGCTCTGAAAATCAAACTCCATCATCCCGGCTTCGATAAACTGATTGAATTTCTCAATCTTCTCATTGTCAGTTTGGTAGACCGATTGATCCATCACCGCGCATGTAAGTAGTTTTCGATCCATAGATAAATGGCTACGTACGACATAATGGTGGTATTGCGATTCTTCTAAATGAAAGATTCGAACAACAGACTCCCGCATCTCAATCTCAGGGTCGATCATCAACTCACCAAGAATCTTTAAATACACATTTAAATCATCTGGATGGAGTAACTGTTTGAAGAGTAGCGGTGTATGTGTATCCGATGAAATAGTGCTAAGTCCGAACATATCTTTCAATGATCCAAATGTCTCGAAATAGTGAGTCTCTAAATTGAACTCAAAGAGGGCGAGACCGTGAATGTCGCCGAAGACTTGACGATAAGCATCAAAGCGCATACGTTCTTGTGCGAGCTCATTTTCATATGTTCGCTCCATCACCGAGAACGCCAAGGTAATCTCAGGGTGAACAGAAATAGGGACGGGCATCAATTGAAATAGACGATTCGACGGTTGAAGACGAACTTGAACCCCATCGTATAACGAAGTCATGGATTCCGCAAAAGGGTCCAATTCGTTTGACAGTATTTCAACAAATTCTTCGATGGATTCTGAAAGCAACTTTTCGAACGAAGGGTTGACGAACCAAATTTCATCCTCTTTAGTAAGAGCACATATGGCTTCAGGTGAATGCATCCAATATTCCGGTAATGAAGCATGATTATCCGAATCATCAAACGGAATAATTGAACTGAAATGTAATAATTTTTTCAAAATAAACCTCCCGATTTGGTCTACATTATCTATATATTCCTATTTATTATAGGTCTCTTATTCAGAAAATAGGGTCAATATCTTTTTAACTTGCAGGTTTCAGAAGTCAATAAAAAAGACACACATCCAATTAGGATTGTGTGTCTTTCGGAAAATTAACGTGTCATGACTTTGTCGATGAGACCGTAGTCTTTCGCTTGGTCAGCTGCCATGAAGTAGTCACGCTCTGTATCGCGCTCGATGACTTCAAGAGGCTGTCCAGTGTTTTCTGCCATGATTTGGTTCAACTTCTCGCGCATCTTGATGATGCGTTCTGCGTGAATCTTGATGTCTGACGCTTGGCCTTGTGTGCCGCCGAGCGGTTGGTGAATCATGATTTCTGCGTTCGGTAATGCGAAGCGTTTCCCTTTTTCACCGGCTTGGAGCAAGAAGGCACCCATCGATGCAGCCATTCCGATACAAATCGTCGACACGTTCGGCTTGATGAAGTTCATCGTGTCATAGATCGCCATACCCGCTGTGATCGAACCACCTGGGCTGTTGATGTAGAGTGAGATGTCCTTTTCTGGGTCCTCAGCCGCAAGGAAGAGGAGCTGTGCGACGATTGAGTTCGCGACGTTGTCGTCAATCGCACTTCCGAGAAGGATGATGCGGTCTTTAAGCAAGCGTGAGTAGATGTCATACGCGCGCTCCCCACGGCCTGTCTGTTCGATAACTGTTGGAATTAACATTGAATCTGCCTCCTTTATGTAGGTTGTAATTTCATCATACCTGTATAGTCAATGATGGTCAAACGATAGTCATCGTTTTTCACCTATTCCACGATTTTCTTATCGTAAAACGAAAAAGAGGCCAGGCAATCTGCCTGACCTCTACATCTGATACACCCGGAGAGATTCGAACTCCCGACACCTGGCACCGGAAACCAGTGCTCTATCCCCTGAGCTACGGGTGCATATCTGTGACACGAATTTATTATACATTTGTTTTATTGAAAAAGCAATCCTGTTCACATAGCTTTTTTGAGCGCGACGGAAGCGGGTTCGATACAATAGAAAAGAGGGGGGAGAACGATGCAACGGCAGGAGCAAAAACAAATCCAGCAACAACAGATGACGCAAGACCTCGTGCAGCGGTTACCGGTCCTTGAGGCGGACCGTCTTGCGCTCGCATTCCGGCTGGCGCGTCTTGCACGACATAACACGAACATTCAAATCGGCAGCGGGGGCATCGATTGGATTGCAGATGCGGCGAGCTCGTTTGAGGAGAAGCTGTTCACACAGATTTATGAGGGTAGCGGCAGTGAGGATGAGAAAGCGTTGCGACGACAACTCGTCCTCTTGCTCGACCATCGGGGATTATTGCCGGATGCGAATGAGGTGTTGGCGACACGACTCGGTGTCGACGTCACTCGAATCGAACAGGCGAGGCAGGCGCTTTTATTTCTTGAACCGACGGGGATCGGGGCGAGAACAGAACGGGAGTGTCAATATCGACATGCGATCGAACATGAGGACCCTCGCATCGTCGATGTATTCGAAGCGATTGAGAGTGGGGTGAGTCCTCAACAGATGACGACTGCTCTTGCTATTTCAGAGGAGGAATTGGCAAGACTGGAACGAATCGTCGCGACACTTCCGAAACGTCCTCTATTATATGAAGAAACGGGTCACGTGTTTCCGGAAGTCGAGGTACGCTATGAAGAGGGGACACTCGTCACGACGTGGCTTAGTCCGGAACTCGACGAGACGCGTGTCGGGAATGACCGTGAGGCGAAATGGTGGATGACGTCCCTTTCGATGCGGAACGAAACGCTGCGTGAGATTTGGTCAATCATTGAAGCACGTCAGACCGAGTGGCTCAAAGGGGAACTTGTCCTTAATCCGTTGACCCGACGTACGGTCGCGCAGCTCATCGGAAAACATGAATCGACGGTCGGACGAGCCATCCAAGGGAAGTTCGCCAAGACCGAGAGTGGCATCATGGAATGGCGACACTTTTTTGTTCGGTCTACAAGTCGCGGGCATTCGCCATTTATGATTAAACGGGCACTCGCAGAACTGATTCAACGAGAGAAGGCACCACAAAGTGATCAGGCGCTTGCGAATGAATTGATTCGATACGGTTATCAAGTGACCCGGCGGACGGTGACGAACTATCGGGAAGAGCTTGGATTCGGTAATTCGCGCGAGCGCGAGCGACAGGTATGGAAGGGATGACGAAAATGAAACTTACTTTATATAAACGTGACAATTGCTCACTATGTGACGAGGCGGTCGTCATGCTCGAATGGTTACAGGAAGATTATCCGATCGAACTCGAACAAATCGACATCACCGGGGATGAGGTGCTCGAGGCAAAGTACCTCTTTGAAATCCCCGTTCTCATACATGAAGGTGTGGTCATCAGTCAAGGGCGATATGATGACAACAAAGTTGAAGATTTTGTTAAGTATACGCTTACATCGAAAAAAAACGTTTGAAGGGGTTGCCAGACGGAAAAGTGATTGATAAGATGAACTCGTAGCGGTGGGACGCAAATAAAAAAGTGGGACAAAAGTTGTCCACACTGAAAGTCGAGGGGGTATGAGCATGATCCAGCAACTGATTCACGTTCAGAAGCAAATTGTCCCTGACCTGCTCGATACGCTCCGACATCGTTACGATATCTTACATTATGTCCGCTTGATGCAGCCGATTGGCCGCAGGACACTCGCAACGAGCTTGGGACTGACCGAACGGGTACTCAGACGAGAAGTCGACTTTTTGAAAGATCAAGGTCTTCTTTACGTCGCTACTCAAGGAATTTCCCTCAGTGAGACGGGACGAAACGTCTTACGAGACTTGCACGAGATCATGGGAGAACTTCTTGGGATCTCAGAAGTGGCAAGAGAGCTCGAAGAGAAATTAGGGGTTCGCCAAGTCGTCATCGTACCGGGTGACTCGGATGAGACATTCTGGGTCCAACGCGATATCGGACGGGCAGCGGTCACGCAACTAAAAGCGCGGCTCGCACCGGATGATAATGTGATTGCGGTAACGGGAGGAACGACGATGGCATCGGTCGCGGCGATGATGTCGCCCGATAAAAAAGAACGCCCGATGCATTTCGTGCCCGCACGCGGAGGTCTCGGCGAAACGCTTGAACTTCAGGCGAACACCGTCTGTTCACGCATGGCGGACCGGGCCCACGCAGACTATCATCTTCTACATATTCCGGATGAAGTATCACAAGAAACGTTCGACCGGATGGTGGAGGAACCTAGCATCAAAAATGTGTTGGAAATGATTAGAGCGGCGCGAATTGTGGTACATGGAATTGGTGAGGCAGAAACGATGGCAAAGCGCCGTCACGCATCACCGGAGCATTTGCGGATGATTGAACGGCATGACGCCGTCGCCGAGGCATTCGGATATTATTTCAATGCTGAAGGTGAGATCGTCCATCGCGTCAAGACGGTTGGAATCCAACTCGAAGAGCTGGATGACATGGATGCCGTCATCGCGGTTGCCGGAGGAAAATCGAAGGCACAGGCAATCGCCGCTTATGCGAAACACACGTCGAACATCATCCTCGTCACAGACGAAGGTGCGGCGAAAGAATTATTAACTTGTTATTAAAGAGTTGACCCCCCGTTGGCTCTTCAATAAATAGCTTCTACCCTAAGGAGGAAATTAACATGGCAGTAAAAGTTGGTATTAACGGATTTGGACGTATCGGTCGTTTGGCATTCCGCGAGATCATCAAAAACGAAGGAATCGAAGTTGTTGCAATCAACGACTTGACAGACACGAAGATGCTTGCGCACCTTCTCAAGTATGACACGACTCAAGGTCGTTTCGACGGAGAAGTTGAAGTACACGACGATCACTTCCTCGTAAACGGAGAGAAAGTTATCACGCTTGCTAACCGTAACCCTGAAGAACTTCCATGGGGAGACCTCGGTGTAGACATCGTTCTCGAATGTACTGGATTCTTCACTTCAAAAGAAAAAGCTGAGCTTCACTTGAAAGCTGGCGCGAAGAAAGTTGTTATCTCGGCTCCTGCTACAGGTGACATGAAGACTGTTGTTTACAACACAAACCACGACATCCTCGATGGTACTGAAACAGTTATCTCAGGTGCTTCTTGTACAACAAACTGCTTGGCGCCAATGGCTAAAGTACTTCAAGACCAGTTCGGAATCGTTGAAGGTCTCATGACGACAATCCACGCTTACACTGGCGACCAAAACACGCTTGACGCTCCACACCCGAAAGGTGACTTCCGTCGTGCGCGTGCAGCTGCAGCGAACATCGTTCCTAACACAACAGGTGCTGCGAAAGCAATCGGTCTCGTAATCCCTGAACTTCAAGGAAAACTTGACGGTGCTGCACAACGTGTACCAGTTGCTACAGGTTCACTCACTGAGCTCGTAACTGTACTCGACAAGCAAGTATCTGTTGACGAAGTAAACGCAGCAATGAAAGCAGCAGCGAACGAGTCATTCGGTTACACTGAAGACGAAATCGTTTCTTCTGACATCGTTGGAATCACATACGGTTCACTCTTCGACGCGACTCAAACGAAAGTCATGACAGTTGGCGACAAGCAACTCGTTAAAACAGTTTCTTGGTACGACAACGAAATGTCTTACACTGCACAATTGGTTCGCACAGTTAAGCACTTCGCTAACATCGCGAAGTAATTTCGTGAACTAAATAGAATCAAATAGGAGCGGAAACAAGAGATTGTTCTCCGCTCTATTTATGAAATGACACGCACGACATATGGAGGCGAAAGTTATGAACAAACAGTCTATTCGTGACATCGATGTAAAAGGGAAACGCGTCTTTTGCCGCGTTGACTTCAACGTTCCACTCAAAGATGGCGTCATCCAAGACGAAACTCGGATCCAAGCCGCACTTCCAACGATCAAGCACTTGCTTGACGGTGGTGCGAAACTCGTCCTTGCGAGCCACCTCGGCCGTCCAAAAGGCGAGAAGAACCCTGAGTTCTCACTTGCTCCAGTAGCGAAGCGTCTCGCTGAACTCCTCGGAAAAGATGTACCGCTCGTCGAAGAAGCATACGGTCCGGTCGCAGAAGAAGCGGTCGCTAACCTCTCTGAAGGCGATGTCGTCGTTTTAGAGAACGTTCGTTTCTACCCAGGTGAAACGAAAAACGACCCTGAACTTGCAAAAGGATTCGCAGCACTTGCTGACGTATACGTCAACGACGCGTTCGGCGCGGCTCACCGTGCACACGCTTCAACTGAAGGGATTGCGCACCACGTGGACACAGCCGTTGCTGGTCTCTTGATGGAAAAAGAACTTGAAGTTCTCGGTAAAGCTCTTTCAAACCCAGACCGTCCGTTCACGGCGATTATCGGCGGGTCGAAAGTAGCGGATAAGATTGGGGTCATCGACCACCTTCTTGACATCGTTGACACACTCATCATCGGTGGCGGACTCTCGTACACGTTCTCGAAAGCGCTCGGGCACGAAGTCGGAACGTCACTCCTTGAAGAGGATAAGCTTGACCTCGCTCGTCAATTCATGAAGAAAGCAGAAGACAAAGGCGTGAAATTCTTGATGCCTGTCGACTGCGTCATCACGAAAGAATTTGGCGAAGAAACGTATGTCGGCCCAGTCGATATCGACTCGATCCCAGCGGATCACATGGGTCTCGATATCGGACCGAAGACAGTCGAACTTTACGCGGACGCGATTCGCGAATCGAAACTTGTCGTATGGAACGGACCGATGGGCGTATTCGAACTCGATAAATACGCAAACGGAACGAAAGGTGTCGCTCAAGCACTTGCGGACAGCGATGCATACTCAATCATCGGTGGTGGCGACTCAGCCGCTGCGGCAGCCAAGTTTGGTCTTGCTGACAAGATGAGTCACATCTCAACTGGTGGCGGCGCGTCACTCGAATTCATGGAAGGCAAAAAACTTCCAGGTGTCGAGGCGTTGAACGACAAGTAATTTAGAGGAGGGTTATCGATGCGTAAACCGATTATTGCAGGTAACTGGAAAATGAACAAAACACTCTCGGAAGCTGTTGCTTTCGTTGAGGAAGTAAAAAACAACATCCCATCTACTGACAAAGTAGATGCAGCGATTGGTGCTCCAGCACTTTTCCTCGCACCAATGGTAGAAGCAGCTAAAGGGTCAAACTTGAAGCTCGGTGCACAAAACATGTACGACAAAGATAGCGGTGCCTACACTGGCGAAATCAGCCCAGTGATGGTCGCTGACCTCGGCGTGACTTACGTCATCCTCGGTCACTCAGAACGTCGCGAGTACTTCGGTGAGTCGGATGCGTTCATCAACAGCAAAACGAAAAAAGCGTTCGAACACGGTCTTACGCCAATCGTTTGTGTCGGTGAAACACTCGAGGAGCGCGAAGGCGACAAGTTCGAAGAAGTCATCAAAACACAAGTCGAAGGCGGTCTCGCTGACCTTTCTGCTGACCAAGTCAAACAACTCGTCATTGCGTATGAGCCAGTTTGGGCAATCGGTACAGGGAAATCAGCGGACGAAGCAGACGCACAAAGCTCTTGTAAATATGTTCGCGACGTGGTGAAAGGTCTTTACGGTGAAGACGTAGCGGCTGCAGTACGCATCCAGTACGGTGGATCTGTAAAACCAGAGAACATCAAAGAGTATATGGCACAGGAAGATATCGACGGCGCACTCGTCGGCGGTGCTTCACTTGAAGCCGCTTCGTTCCTCAAATTGTTGGAGGCGATTTAAATGGCTAGACCAGTCGCACTCATCATTTTAGATGGTTTCGGGATGCGTGACGAATCGTTCGGAAACGCAGTCATGGCTGCGAACAAACCGAACTTCGATCGCTACTGGGAGCAGTATCCACATACGCTCTTAAACGCAAAAGGCGAGTACGTCGGTCTTCCGGAAGGACAGATGGGGAACTCGGAAGTCGGTCACTTGAACATCGGTGCCGGCCGAGTCGTCTATCAGTCACTCTCACGCGTGAACAACGCAATCAAAGACCGTTCGTTATTCGACCGTCAGGCGATGAACCATTTGGCAGGTCATGTGAAGAAACATGATTCGAGCCTCCATATCATGGGTCTCGTATCAGATGGCGGGATTCACTCGCACATCAATCACATGTTTGCCATCGTTGAGTTCGCAAAACTCCACGGCATCGAAAAAGTGTACATTCACGCGTTCACGGACGGTCGTGACTGTGATCCGAAATCAGGAGCTGGTTTCCTCAAAGAAACAGAAGAAAAGCTTGCTGAACTCGGTGTCGGTCAAGTCGCTAGCGTGTCTGGTCGCTACTATGCCATGGACCGCGACAACCGTTGGGAGCGCGTCGAGAAAGTATACGACGTCCTCGTAAACGGTAAAGGCGAAGTTGGCACGGATCCAGTCGAAGTTCTCCAGAAGTCTTACGAGAACGATTTGACGGATGAGTTTGTGTTACCAACTGTCATCGAAAAAGATGGCAAGCCGGTCGCGACAATCCAGGACAACGATGCCATCATGTTCTTCAACTTCCGACCGGACCGGGCGATCCAACTCGCAAAAGTGTTCAAAGAGAAAACAGGCTTCAAAGGCTTCGAACTCTCAAGCAAACATCCAGAGAACATCTTGCTCGTCTCGATGACAAAGTTCTCGGATGAGGTCGACACGGATATCGTGTTCCCACCGGAAGATTTGAAAAACACACTCGGGGAAACACTCTCTGCGCAAGGATACAAACAACTCCGTGCCGCAGAAACAGAGAAATACCCACACGTCACGTTCTTCTTGAACGGACAAAAAGAACAACCATTTGAAGGTGAGGATCGTCTCCTTGTCCCTTCACCGAAAGTCGCGACGTACGACTTGCAACCAGAAATGAGCGCATATGAGCTCACGGACGGTTTGCTCGAGCGTATCGAGTCAGATGAGTATGATGCATACATCATCAACTTCGCAAACCCGGATATGGTTGGTCACTCAGGGAAGCTTGAGCCGACGAAGAAAGCGATCGAAGCGGTCGACGAATGCCTCGGTAAAGTAGTGGACGCATTACTTGCTAAAGGTGGAGCGGCCATCATCACAGCGGACCACGGGAACGCGGACATCGTCACGAACCCGGATGGCTCGCCGATGACGGCGCACACGACGGAACCTGTTCCATGTATCGTCACAAAAGAGGGAGTCGAACTGAAACCAGTTCTCGAAGGCGCGCTTTGCGACCTCGCCCCAACGCTTCTTCACCTTCTCGGTGGAGAGCAACCAGCTGAAATGACTGGTTCGTCAATCGTTACAAAATAATACAACTATTTTTCAAACGAAAAGGAGCGATTTTTCATGTCAATGATTACAGAAATTTACGCACGCGAGATTTTAGATTCACGCGGTAACCCATCAGTAGAAGTAGAAGTCTTCACAGAAGACGGCGGTTTCGGCCGTGCCCTCGTCCCATCAGGCGCATCAACAGGTGAGCACGAAGCAGTTGAGCTTCGCGATGGCGACAAGTCACGTTACCTCGGTAAAGGTGTCTTGAAAGCAGTTGCGAACGTGAACGACACGATCGCACCAGAACTTATCGGCTACGATGTATTCGACCAAAACGCAATCGATGCGAAAATGATCGAACTCGACGGTACGCCAAACAAAGCGAAACTTGGTGCTAACGCAATCCTCGGTGTGTCAATGGCAGCAGCTCACGCAGCAGCAGATGAGCTCGGTCTCCCACTTTACACATACCTCGGTGGATTCAACGCGAAGACACTTCCAACACCAATGATGAACATCATCAACGGTGGTTCGCACGCGGACAACAACGTGGACTTCCAAGAGTTCATGATCATGCCTGTCGGCGCGCCAACATTCCGTGAAGCGCTCCGCATGGGTGCTGAAGTATTCCACGCCCTCAAATCAGTTCTTTCTGGTATGGGTCTTAACACAGCTGTCGGTGACGAAGGTGGTTTCGCACCAAACTTGAAGTCTAACGAAGAAGCGATCACAGTTATCCTTGAAGCGATCGAAAAAGCTGGTTACAAACCAGGTGAAGACGTCTACCTCGCAATGGACGTTGCATCTTCTGAGTTCTACGATAAATCAACTGGTAAATACGAACTCGCTGGCGAAGGCAAGTCACTCACAACTGCTGAGCTTGTAGACTTCTACGCTGAGCTCGTTGACAAGTACCCAATCCTCTCAATCGAAGATGGTTGTGACGAAAACGACTGGGATGGCCACAAGCTTCTCACAGACAAAATCGGACACAAAGTTCAACTCGTTGGGGATGACCTCTTCGTAACGAACACATCTAAACTTGCTGAAGGTATCGAAAAAGGAATCGCAAACTCGATCCTCATCAAAGTTAACCAAATCGGTACGCTCACAGAAACATTCGACGCGATCGAAATGGCTAAAAAAGCTGGTTACACAGCAGTTGTCTCACACCGTTCTGGTGAAACAGAAGACGCGACAATCGCAGACATCGCTGTTGCGACAAACGCTGGACAAATCAAAACTGGTTCACTTTCACGTACAGACCGTATCGCGAAATACAACCAACTTCTCCGCATCGAAGACATGCTCGGCGATGTAGCGAAATACGACGGTATCAAGTCGTTCTACAACCTCAAAAAATAATTGATTGTTTCAGGCTCGCCAATCGGCGGGCCTGTTTTTTTTATGGGTGTTTTTCAACCCGTCCTGGCGGCACCGATGCTTTCTGCAGGCAATCCGCGAAGCCTCCTCGCGCTTACGCGCTTGCGGGGTCTCCGCGAGATTGCTTTCCTGCAAGAGTCACGGTGCCGCTTGGACGGCTACGGTCGCTATTTGTCGGACCTTTTCGTCGTCGACACCCTGTGTTGCTGTATACTGAACGTGACTGATAAAGGGTAGGGGGAGATTGGATGGATCAATCGAATGAACAAGAAAAAAGGTTGAGCGGTGGGAACGTGTCAACTGTCTATAAAAAGGGGAATTACGTCTATCGCACTCAAAAGGAAGGCAGCGAGCGTATTCATCGATGGTTACGTCACTTGGAGGCAAAGCAACTTTCCGGAGTGCCGCGTTTTATTGGAATCGATGATCGAGGAAGAGAAGTGTTAACTTACTTGGAAGGAGAAACCGCAGACTATCCCTTGAAGTCCTACATGTGGTCCGATGAGGCGATTCAGGATGTTGCACGACTAATGAGACGTATACATGATGCGTCGACAGATTTTGAGTGGTCGTCAGATTGGTCACCGATTGACAACACGCCTCAACCGCTAGAGGTCATCTGCCATAACGACTTCGCTGTCTACAATACAATTTTTCATGAAGGAAAAGTGGCAGGAATCATCGATTTTGACTTGGCCGCACCCGGACCGCGTGCTTGGGATATCGTCTATGCACTTTATACGTTCGTTCCGCTCAGTCGTCGCCACCAAGCTGAAACGGGAGAAGTCATCTATTATGATGCCGATCGAGTCGATGCGATCTATAACAAGCGGGTATCGTTGTTTCTTGAAGCCTATGGTTGGGAGCAAGCGGAGGTCGACTTGTTCGACATGTTGCAACGACGCATCGAAGCGCTCTGTCTGTTGATGAAACGAAAAGCTGCGGAAGGAGACGTCGCCTTCCAAAAGATGATTGACGAAGGACATTACGATCATTACCAAGAGGAACTTCGGTTTATTCGAACGCATGGACAGAAGTGGTTCTGAAACAATCTGAAGCGGGAATATAGAAAATGAAGCATGAATGGGGAGGCGATTTACGTGATGATGCTCGGATTTCTTTTCTTGGTACTGCTCATTGGATTCGGCATTTGGTACTATCTCAAATCGCACCGAAATGACGATTGGTCATGACAAGATTGTCATGACCTCTCTTTTGTGTCAGTTTGCACAAAATTTGGGTATACTCTCTACATAACGAGTAAAGGAGCCCATGGTTATGACACGAGTACGTAAAGCCATCATCCCAGCCGCCGGTCTCGGCACCCGCTTCCTTCCTGCCACGAAAGCCATGCCAAAAGAAATGTTGCCGATTGTCAACAAGCCGACGATCCAGTTCATCGTCGAGGAAGCCGTCGCTTCAGGCATCGAGGACATCATCATCGTCACGGGGAAGAACAAACGGGCGATTGAAGACCATTTTGACCGTGCGCTCGAACTGGAACAGAACCTCGAATCGAAAGGGAAGACGCGCTTGCTCGAATCGGTCCGACATTCCTCGAATTTGGCGAACATTCACTACATACGCCAACAGGAGCCAAAAGGTCTCGGACATGCGATTTGGTGCGCCCGGAAGTTTATCGGAGACGAGCCATTCGCCGTCTTGCTCGGGGACGATATTATCGAATCCGATGTGCCGGCAACGAAGCAGTTGATCGACCAATATGAGGCCCACGAACGTTCGATCATCGGGGTGCAGCGTGTCCCGTATGAAATGACGAACCGATATGGTATAATTGACCCGCTTGCCGTCGAAGGGAAGCTCATCCCGGTGCGGACGTTCGTGGAGAAACCGCCCATTGATGAGGCCCCGTCGAACTTCGCCATCCTCGGTCGCTACATCTTGAAACCGGACGTCTTTGAGGCGTTGTCGGGACAAGAGGCGGGAGCCGGGGGCGAGATTCAATTGACGGATGCGATCGCACGCTTGAATGAGGCGCAGACGGTCTTCGCCTACGAATTTGACGGTCGACGTTACGACGTCGGAGAGCCGATTGGGTTCGTCGAGACGACGATTTGCCACGCGCTCAGCGATCCTGATTTAAAAGATGACGTCCATGCCCTATTGAAACGGCTTTTGGACGAACTTGATCAACAGTAAGGTGTGTTATTTTTGAAAACAATGCTTATGGTGTGTCAAAACTATTATCCGGAGATCGGCAGTGCCGGCAACCGGATGCAAAACATTACGCATTTGATGAAGCAGCGCGGGTATGAAGTCGAGGTCATCACGGCCGCCCCTTCGTATCCGAGCTTTGATATGTATCAGGACGACCGCTTCTGGAACGACCGGGAGTTAAACGACCAACCGTTCATCAAGCGACTCATCACGAAGAAACGGAAACATACGTCTAACATGGTCAGTCGTCTTTTCCTATTCCTCGAACAGATGGTCAAAGGGATCCGGGAAGTCCGTAAGCTCGAATTGAAGCCAGACGTCGTCTTTGCGACGACCCCTTCTTTTTTTATGGCGTTTGTCGGTGCTTATGCGAAACGAAAGTATCGTGTCCCGTTCATCTTGGACGTCCGTGACCTTTGGCCAGAATCGGTGAAAGGTGTCGGCGTCTTCAAGTACGATTGGGTGCTCACGCCGGCTTTTTGGATGGAGAAACGACTGTATCGTGTCGCCGATGAAGTCATCATCAACTCGGAAGGGTTCCGCAGCTATCTTCGTCAGCGCGGTGTGCCGAACGAGAAGATTCACTACATGCCGAACTCGATCCGGGAAGCGGAGCGAACGCTCGAGCGGACGATCCCACCGGACGACCGGATGGAGATCTTATACGCCGGGAACATGGGTCTTGCCCAAGATGTGTCGTTGTTACTCGAACTCGCCGAGCGATTCCGAGACGAGCCACGGATCCACTTCAAATTGATCGGCTACGGCTATCGGAAAGAAGAATTGAAGCAGACGATCAAAGACCGTGGCTTCCAAAACTTCTTGTTCCTTGAGGCGATGCCACGGACAGAGGCGTTTCAGGCGATTAAAAATGCTGACGTTGCATTCGTCAGCCTGATCGAGCAAGAAGTGTTCGATACGGTCATCCCTGGGAAACTCATCGACTATATGGCGGTCGGCAAACCGATTGTCGCAGCAGTGTCAGGCCATGCGGCGAATGTCATTGAAGCGGCGGAAGTCGGCTACGTGTCACGGAAGCGTGACATCGATGAGATCGAGCGAATCCTGCGGAAGCTCCTCGACCGACCGGATTTACGGGAGGCACTCGGGGCGAACGGGATTCGTTACGTCAAAGAGAATTTATATTGGGAAGAGAATATCGACGTGTTAGATCAAGTCGTACAACAGTTAGTGATGGAGGAAACACGATGAAGTCAGTATGTATGTTTGTATGGAACCATTTTACGAATGATGCGCGCGTCCTTCGTGAGTGCTCGGCACTCGCCGAGGCAGGCTATGAAGTCGATTTGATCGCGCTTCAAGATCCAAAAAATAAAGAGCTTCCAAAAGAAGAGATGCGTCCGGAAGGCTTCCGTGTCATCCGCGTGAAGCGTCAACCTTCGATTCTCGTCAACGCGCTCAAGTTCGCGAAGAAGACCTATCAATGGGTGAGCGAGAAGCGGACCCGCCAAATCGGGGCCGGACTCGTCGGTGCCGGGTTGTTCCTACTCGCGCCGATCACGATGCTCGCACTTGGAGCGGCCGTCGGAACGGTCTTGTTGCCGCAAGTGCGTAAGCAAATCGTCAATGCGAGTGCGATGCTCGAGATGGTGTTCGCTTCGACGAAAAAATCGTATGACTTTTATCATGCGAACGATTTGAACACGCTCCCGCAGGCACTCCTTGCCGGGAAAGTGTTCAACAAAGGTCGGATTGTCTACGATTCGCACGAGGTACAGACGGACCGTACGGGTTACGGCTATATTCAAAGTAACCTTGAGGGGTGGCTCTTGCCGTTCGTCGATACGATGATGGTCGAGAACCATACGCGTGCGGCGCACAATGAAGAGTTGTACGGATTCTATCCGTACGTGCTCCACAACTATCCGTTCTACCGTCCGCTCGACTTCTCGCTCCGTAAGGACTTGCATGCACTTCTCGACTTACCGAAAGACGAGAAGATCCTCTTGTATCAAGGGGGCATTCAAGCCGGACGCGGTCTCGAACAGCTCGTGCTCGCGGCGAAAGACTTCAAAGAAGGCACGCTCGTCATGATCGGGGACGGGAAACTCAAACCGACGATTCAACAGTTGATCGAGACGGAAGGGGTCGGCGACCGCGTCAAGATGATTGACAAAGTACCGGTCGAAGCGTTACCTTACTATACGATGAACGCCTACCTAGGCTTCCAAGTATTGAACAACGTCTGCTTCAACCACTACTCGGCCTCGTCGAATAAATTGTTCGAGTATTTGATGGCCGAAGTACCGGTCGTCTCATGCGACTTCCCTGAAATCGAACGGGTCGTTGCGGGGAACGATGTCGGGGTGCTCGTCGATTCGCACGATCCACAATCGATCGCGGACGGCGTCAACCGGATGATTGAAGACCAAGCACTCTATGCGCGTGTCAAAGAGAACACGAAGACCGCGCGTGAGAAATATAACTGGGATTTGGAAAAAGAGGCACTCTTGAACGTCTACGCGAACGCCGCGGAGCGCAAGTTGCCGATTATGAAAGACGGTGCGCCAAAGCCAGTACAATCTTAAGACTGCGGCTTTTGCCGCGGTCTTTTTTCTATGGAGGGAGGACATTTATGAAACGTCAACAACAACATCTATTGCGCCAACAAGTATGGCGCAAGCTACAAACCATCTCGGTGAAGGACATCGCCTGGATTATCGCAGGCTCCTTCATTCTTTCGTTCGGGGTCAATTACTTTACCGTACCGAACGACTTCTCGGAAGGTGGCCTGCTCGGGGTCACGATCATCCTGTACTACGTCTTCGGCTGGGACCTCGGGCTCACGTCGATTATCGGGAACGGGATTCTCTTTATCGTCGGCTATAAGCTGCTCGACCGTCGGACAATGGTCTATTCGGTCATCGCCGTCATCGCGACGTCATTCTTCCTCAGTCTGACACACGACTGGGGCAGCCCTGCCGAGGACAAACTGCTTGCGGCTGTCTATGCCGGGATCATGATTGGGGTCGGGATCGGCATGGTGCTCCGTGTCGGCGGGACGACCGGCGGGGGCGTCATCATCGCCCGACTCATGGAACGCTATCTCCACTTGAGTGTCGCCGTCTCGATGTTCATCATCGATGCGCTCGTCGTCGCGACGTCCGGCTTCTTCTTAGGGGAACAAGTCGTTCTCTATACGCTCATCGCGATCATCATCGGTTCATGGGTCATCGACCTCGTCGCGGAAGGTCTCAACATCCGCAAGGCCGTCACAATCATCAGCGATAAGCAAGAAGAGCTCGCTGTCGTCTTGACGGAGACGCTCGGACGCTCGGCGACGATCATCCATGGACATGGTTACTACACGAAGCAGGATAAGAACATGTTGTATATGATCGTCGACAAACGTCAGATCGCGCCACTCAAAAAAATCGTCCAAGTAACGGACGACCGCGCCTTCGTCGTCATCCACCAGGTGAAGGAAGTCATCGGCGAAGGGTTCAGCTACCCGTCCCGATAATTTGAATGCTGGTGTTTTATTGATAACTTCTATATAATAAAAGGCGTGTAAATAGAAGGAGGAACTGACTACTATGCAAACGATCGCTACAATCAGCCTACTTGTCGTGGCTGTCTTATTGATTGTCGTCGTACTGCTCATGTCAGGTCGGTCGCAAGGTCTTGGAGCGATTGCAGGTGGCGCGGAGCAGTTGTTCGGACGCCAGAAAGCACGCGGCTTCGATGCTGTTTTGAACCGAACTGCAGCTGTACTAGGCACTTTGTTTTTCATTTTAGGATTACTAGTCGCATCATTATGATGATAAGGCTGATCGTTCTCGATTTTCACGTGAGGCGGTCAGCTTTTGTTTTTTCGATTTGTTTTTTGGGAATAATGTAGATACGAGGAGATGACAGATAAAATGAAAGTGACAGCACCAAAACCGTTCTTCTTCGAGGGCGGAAAACGTGCCGTGTTGATGTTACATGGCTTCACTGGATCGAGCGCGGATGTCCGCATGCTCGGTCGCTTCCTTCAAAAAGAAGGATACACATGTATGGGACCGATCTATCGTGGTCATGCCGTCCCACCGGAAGAATTACTCCAATATGGACCGAAAGACTGGTGGGAAGACGTCTTGGACGCTTACCAGACGCTCGTCGACAAAGGTCATGAGGAAATCGTCGTCTGCGGACTCTCGCTAGGTGGCGTGATGTCGCTCCGTCTCGCCGAGGAGAAAGACGTCAAGGCGGTCATCCCGATGTGCGCACCGACGGGAATCGATGCCGAGGACCGCTTGTATAAAGGAGTCCAGGCATATGCCCGAGAATATAAGGGTAGAGAAGAAAAGTCGCCGGAACAGATCGAGCAGGAGATGGCAGAGTTCAAACCGATGCCAACATTGAAAGACCTCCGTGCCTTCGTCCGCGACACGGCGTCGAAGCTCGAGGACATCTTCGTCCCGACACTCGTCGTCCAAGGCGCCAAAGACAACATGATCGACCCGGAATCGGCGAATCAAATTTACGAGGCGGTCAACACGTTCCAAAAAGAGTTGCTCATCTATGAGAACTCGGGACACGTGATCACACTCGACAAAGAAAAAGAGAAACTGCACCAGGACGTGCTCGATTTTCTCGAAACGTTAGACTGGTCAGTCTAAGAAGGAGGTGTCACGTTGAATTTACGTGACCAATTATTAGAGATTCTACAGGCGAGCGAGAAACCGCTCTCTGTCGATCAACTGACCGAGCGATTACAGCTCGCGTCGACGGATGACTTTAAAGAGCTCATTCGCACATTGAATGCCCTCGAGGAAGAGGGCGCCATCGGCCGGACGCGGACGAACCGTTACGGGACGCTCGCCACGCTCGGACAAGTCGCGGGGATCATCTCGATTCATCAGCGCGGCTTCGGCTTCTTGTCGGTCGAAGGGGAAGCGGAAGATGTGTTCTTGCCGCCCGACCAACTGAAGGACGTCTACCATGGCGATACGATCCTCGTCAAAAAACGCGAGGACAACCGTGGCAAGACGGAAGGGATTTTATTGAAAGTACTGAAGCGCGGACTCTCCGAGTTCGTCGGGACGTATACGCTCCCGAGCGGTCGACTCGACCAGTTCGCCTTCATCGAGCCGGATGACAAACGCATCAATTTCTGGCCGGTCGTCAACCCGGACAAGTCACTCGGTGCCGTCGACGGACATAAAGTCGTCGTGCGCATCACGAAGTATCCGGACGGACGCTTCGCCGGTGCCTGTGACGTCGTCCGCATCATCGGGCATAAGAACGACCCTGGCGTCGACATCTTGTCGATCGTCTATAAGCACGGTATCCCGACGGAGTTCCCGGAGGACGTGATCGCTCAGGCGAACGCGGTACCGGACGAGGCGGACGAGAAAGACTTCATCGGACGCGTCGACCTTCGTGACGAGACGATCTTCACGATTGACGGCGAAGATGCGAAAGACTTGGACGATGCCGTCCACGTCAAAAAACTCGATAACGGCAACTACGAGCTCGGTGTCCATATCGCCGACGTCTCACATTACGTGAAAGAGGGCTCACCATTAGACGTCGAGGCGTTCGAACGTGGGACAAGTGTGTATCTCGTCGACCGTGTCATTCCGATGTTGCCGCATCGACTCTCGAACGGGATCTGTTCCCTCAACCCGCATGTCAACCGCTTGACGCTCAGCTGCGTCATGGAGATCTCCCCGCAAAACGGGAAAGTCGTTCGCCATGATCTGTTCCCGAGTGTCATCAAGACGACGGAGCGGATGACGTATACGAACGTCCGTGAGATCATCGAACGTGATGACGAAGAGACGTTGAAAAAGTACGAACCGTTCATCGGTGAGTTCGACCTCATGGCCGAGCTCGCGGAAGTGCTTCGGAAACGTCGTAACTCGCGCGGTGCCATCAATTTCGATTTCGCTGAGGCGAAGGTTGTCGTCAACGAGGAAGGGAAGCCGGCAGATATCGTGCTTCGTCCACGTTCGGTCGCCGAGAAGTTGATCGAGGAGTTCATGCTCGCAGCCAACGAGACGGTTGCGGAACACTTCCACAAGATGGACGTGCCGTTCATCTATCGTGTCCACGATAATCCGAAACCGGACAAGCTCGACTTCTTCTTCGACTTTGTCGCAAACTTTGGCGTTCACATCGAACGCATCAAAGGACAGACGGTCGAACCGAAGACGCTTCAAAAAATCTTGAAGGCAATCGACGGTGAACCGGAAGAGCCGGTTATCAGCACGATCATGCTTCGCTCGATGCAACAGGCGAAATATGACGACGTCTCGCTCGGTCACTTCGGACTCGCGACAGACTTCTATACGCACTTCACGTCACCGATCCGTCGATATCCGGACTTGATCGTCCACCGTCTCATGCGCACGTACGTCTTCAACAACGACTTGTCGGAGAAGACGATTGCGAAGTACGAGGACCGTCTCGGGGCGATCGCCGAACAGGCATCGAAACGGGAACGTCGCTCAGTCGATGCAGAGCGCGAGACACAGGCGCTCAAGAAAGCCGAATACATGGAAGCCCATCTCGGCGAAGAGTTCGATGGTGTCGTCGCCGGCGTCACGAACTTCGGGATGTTCATCGAACTTCCGAATACGATCGAAGGGCTAGTCCGTCTCCAGTCGATGGATGACTACTACCACTTCGACGAATCACAGCTCATGTTGCTCGGCGAGCGGACGAAACGTCAATTCCGCATCGGGGACGCCGTCCGTGTCAAAGTCGATGCCGTCAACTTAGACGAGCGGACGATCGACTTCACGGTCGTCGGCATGCCGAAACGGGAACAGTCAAGCCGTCGCCAACCGACAACGATCAAAGCGAAAGGCGGTCGTCCGAAGAAGGACGAGAAAGACCGTCGTGGCGGTCGCGGTCGGGACGACAAGAAGAAACGCGGCAAACCAGGAAGACCTGGCAAGTCGGGCAAACCAGGTGAGAAACCGAAACGAGACGGGGAGAAGTCTTCCCAAGGCCGTTCGGCACTCGACCTGAAGAAGAAAGACAAGCACAAACGAAAAGGCGACGCCAAACGAGGTGCGAAGAAACGTCGCTGACGGGGAAGGGCTTGTCCCTTCCTCCGTATCTTGTAGATAAAGGACTGAATGTGTATGGCCAAGAAGAAAGATTCGAACGCACTCGCCCAAAACCGCAAGGCGTCCTTCGATTACGCGATCGAAGATACGATTGAGGCGGGCATGGTGCTCACAGGGACGGAAATCAAATCGGTCCGTCAATCGAAGATCAACATCGCGGATGCGTACGTCCGGTTCGACGGGGGCGAGGCGACGCTTCACAACTGTCATATCAGCCCGTTCGAACAGGGGAACCGCTTCAACCATGACCCACTCCGCGTCCGGAAGCTATTGTTGCATAAGAAGCAAATCAATCAGCTCATCGGGGCTTCAGGGCGTGACGGCTACACGATTATCCCGCTCAAGGTGTACATCAAGAACGGGTTCGCCAAGTGCCTGCTCGGCGTCGGAAAAGGGAAGAAGAAGTACGACAAACGTGAGGACTTGAAGAAGAAAGACGCGAAGCGTGACGTCGACCGTGCGATGCGCGATCGGCAAAAATACTGACAACGGATCCTAATTGTGGTATATTAAATAGAGTACCAATTACCACCTCGGGGACGTTATGGATTCGACGGGGGTAGGTCGGTCGTATGTGGCGTGTCGAGGGGTCGGCCTCGTTAAAACGCAAACGCCTATAACTGGCAAAACTAACACACAACTCGCAGCAGCCTAAGTGCCCTGCGGATCCTGACATCCATCGCTTGTGTGGATGACTTTCAGGGTCTCAAACTAAGCAAGCTACGCTTCAACCTCGCCGTCTGAGGGCGCGAAGAAGAGATGAAACAGACTGGATGCGACAACGCCTGTTTATCGGCAGTGTCACATCGAGATTCAATAGATAAACTACACACGTAGAAGCATACGTTACGATGCCTTCGGACGCGGGTTCGACTCCCGCCGTCTCCATTTTGAAGCAGTCTGTAACGACTGCGATCAATGATTTTCATGAAGACCTTCTAATTTCATTGAGATTAGAGGGTCTTTGCTTTTGATTGAAGCCATGAAGAAAGGAAGGTGAAGCGCATGGGAAAATATCAATTAGATAAGAGAAGCAAAGTAGCTGCGGCGAAGTACCAAGACGGCAAAAAGCCGACTGTCTCGAACAAGAAAGAACGATTGAACCAGCTTCGTGAAGCATATTTGCAGAAACAACAAGAGAAGAAGTGATCTGGTGAAGGATTATTGAGTACCTGCTCATTAATCCTTTTCTTTTGGGGAGCGGACACCGGTTATTAGGTTTTTGATGGGAATCAAGGGATTGATCATCTTTTTGTTGAATAGAAACTATGAGTTGTTTTTTGAAAATCGTCAAATAATTATACATACCAAAGGAGGAGTTCACATGTCTAAAAAATCGACGGAATTGATTGTGAATGGCGTCAAAAAATATGGTCCGACAGTAGGCAAACTTGCATTAAAACATAACAAAGAAATCATGGGGGCTTTAGGATCAATCAATTTAAAGAAACGACCGAAGAACCCTGATGACTCGGAGCAAAGCCCTAAAAAAGTCAAGAACAAGCATCCGCGAAAGCAACGGTATCAGTACTATTTAACCGAAGTGACACCTACGCTAGACACTCGAAATCGAGATGAGTTGTTCCAATATAGATTAGAAGTGGAGCAATGCATTCAACAAATCAAAATGGAACAAGCACAAGACATCGTCATCAAAAAACAAATTCATGAGGGGCGAATCAAAGAGTGGGAATCCATTCTCTCTCTCATCGTGAGTCAAATGACCATCAAGGACTATATGGAATTTTTAAGACTCTTTAACAATCCAGAGTATCAAAGTGATTATTTCGCGGGCTTTGAAGGGGATGTGGAGAAGTTCAAAAAACTGAATACGGTCGAACAGTATGATGCGCTCGTTCAGTATGTTCATGAAAAGACAATGATTGATATCGAACAAATCAAAAGAGAGTTTTCTGCTCCTGTTTGATGTTGAGATCCACTTCCTAGTGACATATGGTTTGAAACAAATGAATAAATCTTGGAAGTAGAGAGCTGTTGAAAAGTGATGGTCTCAAAACAAGATTCCGCCGGTTTGAAACCTTGAGCGATGACGAGAATATTTTCCCCAATGTGGGAAGTGATAGATTCGACGGGGATAGGTCGGTCGTATGTGGCGTGTCGAGGGGGCGGCCCTGTTAAAACGCAAACGCCTATAACTGGCAAAACTAACATACAACTCGCAGCAGCCTAAGTGCCCTGCGGATCCTGATATCCATCGCTTGTGTGGATGACTTTCAGGGGTCTCAAACTAAGCAAGCTACGCTTCAACCTCGCCGTCTGAGGGCGCGAAGAAGAGATGAAACAGATTGGATACGGCAACAGCGTCACATCGAGATTCAATAGATAAACTACACACGTAGAAGCATACGTTACGATGCCTTCGGACACGAGTTTGACTTCAGCCATCATCATTTGTTAAGTTTCCTTGAACACCAAAGCTCTTATTTATAAAGAGTTTGGTGTTTTTTAAGTTTTAAAAGTTTGTAGTATATCAAATAAACCTAATATCCCCGCCAGTAACCTAGTCACTTGGTGATGAGAAGGTAAAATACTTTTCCGGATTGATAGCAATTTGTTCGTTATGGAGTATGTCAGAATCAACAGAATGATTTTCAATATTGAGCAGCATTTGGAATCGAGCATTATTTTTATGGAAGTGTACTTTATTTAATTCCGGTTTTAGATTGTATATTAAACCAGCCTCGACATTTTCTAACAGTTTTTCAGCAATTGTATAAGGATATATGAATTCTAAAGGCATGTACTCGTTTTCACCAAGAAGTGTAACTGTGGCAAAATAAATATGTTTTTCTATACCATCATACTTAGGATCATGTAATTTTAGAGCAGCAGCATGTCCTCCTGAAAAGCGATGATTTTGGGACGAAGTTTTACCGATATAAACAACTCGTTCATTTGCACCACCGCCGACGGTAATGATGTAAATTGGATAACATGTTGAAGGTCGATAAATATCGAGCTGAGAATCAATTTCATAAAGGATTTCACGATCAATATCTACTAATAATCTTTCATCACCCGAATCCACATCTTCGTTGTAGTGATAGAACATAATTTCGAAAGCACTATTGACATATTGATTAACTTCATTCCAAGTACTCTTTAAACTCTGTGCCTTCATTTCTCTTACCCTGTATAAAGGTAACCGAACATCTAGGGCTAAGAAACATCCTGCATCAAAACGGATGGTTTCAATTTTATAGTTTTTCAGTAGCGGTAAATAACCGATTTTGAAATAATAGTCCAGCGATTTATATATAACCAATTTAAGTTTCCCCTTGTACTAAATAAATTAATGTCAACATTCAATTAGATTATATCTAAGACATATTTGAAATGTAACCACATATACTTACATGGAAAAATAAGGACTGATATGAGAAGATTAAAGAAATATTAATAAATATATAAGAGGTGAGATTTTTGATATGGCGAATCCGATAAAAGCTAGGAGCTTAGGGGATGAGTATCAAATACTTTTCTTTTGGTTAAAAGCATGTGATATGTTAAAAGATCACTCTAATGTGGATACTATTTCTTATGAAGATCAAAAAATAAAAAGTCTTGATGATATAGTTATTCGCTATAAGAAACCTACAAGAGATATGACTGGAAAGTTAGTTCATAAAGAATATTACCAAGTAAAATATCATGTTGATTATCGGAATAGTATAACTCTTGAGAACTTAATAAGTCCTAAATTTATAAATGCTGCGAAATATTCTTTTCTAGAAAAGGTAAAAGAAGCAATACCAGATTTGAATAAAGAGGATGAACCTGGAGTTGCATTTTTAGTAACACCGTGGAGTATTCATCCTGATGACCCATTAGCGAAGTTAAAAATAGTGGATACTAAAGGAGGCTATTTTAAAGAAGAAATTTTATTCGATGGTAAAAGTAAGTCGCATATAGCAAAAATAAGAGGAACATTGAAAAATCATTTAAAAATTGAAGATGACGAGGAGTTGAAAATTATTTTGGAAGCTATTCGAATACGAAGTAATTTTCACCAATATGAATCCTTAATTCAATTTTTAAATGGGCAACTTTTAACCGTTGGATTAAAGCCAATCGATTTATCTCAACGTATTAATCCTTATGTAGATTTACTTCGGCGGTTATTTCAAGAAGACCAAACGAAGTTCAATAAGGAAGAGTTAATAGAAATATGTAAGTCTGAAGATCTATGGATAGGTCACAATATTATGCTAAATGAAGAAGTTCCAATTGGTATAAGGAGTTTCAATCGGAGAGCTGAAAATTTAGAAAACAATACAACTACAATGACTTGTTTATTACATTATTTTGAGGGACGATATTTAAAAGATGAATTTAGTTGGAATATAGCTATTAAGGGGGCTTTAGAAGATTTTATAAGATGTAATTTAGCGGAGGACAGTTCTTATTGTATTTATTTAGATACTCATTCAACTATTGCTTTTACAACCGGCTTTTTTCTTGATCCCAAATCAGGAATAAAAGCAGTTCCTATTCAAAAGGGGCTCAGTGGAAGGGCAATCTGGCGATCAGACTCTAGAGTGCCAAGAGAGCAATATCCAATGTGGCAAGTTAGCCATGATGTCATTGACGAAAATGGCAGTGATATTGTAATAGTAATCGAAATGACACATCCAGCTGTTCAAGATGTAAAAGATTATATTGAAACCAATCAATTGTCTGCTAAATCTATATTACGATTTTATTTTGAAGAATCTTCAGGTTTCAATTCAATTCATGATGGAAACCATGCTATGTATCTCGCTAATGAAATATCAAAGACTTTAAATGGACTTCAAAAAGAAGATAAAAAAAGAAGATACCACTTTTTCGGAGCAGGACCAAATGGTTTTTGGTTCTTCTTAGGACAGCTTTCAAGAAACTTTGGCCAGTTAACTCTCTACGAATATGACATTGAAATAACAAAAGATTATTTTCCAACTATTGATTTGCCTTAAATGTGTGAGAGGGAGTGCATAAAATGGAAGTGAAATCATACTTTAATGATTTTTTACTCGATATAAGATTAACAGATAATCAAGTAAATGATTTAAAAAAGGGCCACAGTACTTTACGGAAGAGATTATTGGAAGATGAAGATATATCTCCAATTATTGTTAATACATTCTTACAAGGAAGTTATAGAAGAGCGACCGCTGTTCGCTCTAAAAATGGTAACAAGTCAGATGTAGATGTAATAGTTGTAACAACTTTAGATACAGAACAGTGTTCTCCTCAAAAAGCATTAGATAAATTTGTTCCTTTTTTAGAAAAGCATTACAAAGGGAAATATAAAATGCAAGGGCGATCTATTGGTATTGAACTTAGCTATGTTGAACTTGACTTAGTAATTACATCTGCGCCTTCAGAGATACAAAAAGAGTTGCTTACAACAGATAGCATATCGACCTCTTACTTGATCGAAGATTTAGAGAATTGGTCACTCACTAAGTCTTGGAGCATAGATTATCAAAAAGTCGACAATGGAAAAGAGTGGAAAAATGAACCGCTATTAATTCCAGATAGAGAAGCGGGAAAATGGGAAAAAACCGATCCATTAGCACAAATAAAATGGACTTGGAATAAAAATGCAAATTGTAATAGGGATTATATAAATGTTGTGAAAACTCTGAAGTGGTGGAAAAAGTTAAATCCTAATCCGAAGTACCCAAAAGGTTATCCTTTAGAACATTTTGTAGGTTTAAATTGTCCGGATGGGATAAAATCGATTGCTGAAGGTGTTACACTGACTTTGGAAAATATTGTTAAAGATTATCCGGAGAAGCCTCTTTTGAATGATCATGGAGTCCATGATCATGATGTTTTTAAACGTATTAGTGATGAAGAGTATAAAGAGTTTTATGATTTAGTGACTAAGGCTGCGGTAATGGCAAGAAAAGCATTAGATAGTACAGATAAGGTAGAAAGTATTGAATTGTGGAGAGAGTTATTGGGTTCGAAGTTTCCGGAACCACCTTCTATCGTAAAAAAATCACAAGATAGTTTTACTCCAAGAACCGAACCGACATCTTCCGTTTCAGGCGGTAGATTTGGATGAGGTCTATGAAAGTCCCTAATGAGTCTCTACTTACGGGGCGTAGAGCTACCGAATTTGTGGAAGGAATTGAGATAATCGATGATTTAAAATGGATAGAACCCATAAAAAAATGGGTTCTTCATTGTTCGTTATACTCAGACGAAATAGAACATGCTGTCATCAACAAGTGTACTGAATGGTATATACTAATCGACGATGCTTATCCAAGAGGAAGTATTGGCTTTTATCCGTCAAAGCGAAATAGCTTAACTCAAACATTTCCACATCAGATGTACAATTATGAAGACAATAATAATTACCCTTGGAGAAACGGTTTGTTATGTCTAGATTCAAATGTGAGAACGTTAGGTAGGCTTGTTCCTAATGAAGAGCCCTACCAAGAAGAAGTTCGCTTAACCTGGCATGTAATAAGAGCGATAGAATGGTTAATAGCTGCTTCAAAAAATAAACTTACTTCTCAAGACGAACTCTTTGAATTGATTGACTTTCCTGAATTTTCGTCATTAAAATTAGGTTTTTCTGAAGATTCACAATCATTTATGCATTGGAATTCAATTAAAGTTAAGTATGGAATTGCGACTTTCTCAGTTTTACATAGTGGTGTTTTTTTAGTGAGAGAATTTAAGAAACTGAATGGACTATCTCTAAGAAATAATGAATGGGGATATCATTCTTCTCAAGTTAAAAGTGATGATAGAATTTTAGGTTCTTGGATATTATTAAAAGAAGTTCCTCACTTTAAGCCATGGCAAGCTCCATTAACTTGGAGTGAACTTACAGAAATATGCAAAAATCAGAAAATAGATATTTTAAGTGTCCTGCGCCAGATAAATAGAAAACAAAATTGTAAAAAAAAGTTGGTTCATATATTACTAATTGGCTTTCCTATTAAAGAAAAGTTAAATGAGGATTACAGTGAAATATTTTGGAAAGGAGTAGAAATTCCTTTTTTAATTGAAAACAGTCTCAATCCTAAAAGAGTTAAATTAGATATTAAACAGAGTAACAAAATTGAAAAACAAGTTACTATTAATGGCTTAAGTAAAATAAAATGGATGCATTCATTCAATTGGTCAAAAAGTGCTGTCATGAGCCGCGGTATGTTACCTAAAAAAATTAGCGATTCAAAAATATTGCTAATAGGTGCAGGGGCGCTTGGTTCTTCTGTGGGAGAGTTATTAGTCAGAGCAGGGGTAGAGAAGCTGGGAATTATTGATTACGATAATTTAGAAATGGGGAACCTTACAAGGCATACATTGTTACTAAATGAAATAGGAAATAATAAAGCAGAAGCTTTAACTAAGCGACTAAATAAAACCTCACTTCACTCCAAGGTCGAATCACATGCTGGGACATTAAAATACAACCTAGAAAATAATATTGAACAATTAAGGAAATACAATGTGATACTAGACTGTACAGGAGATGATGAGGTTTTAATGCAATTGCAACAATATCAGTGGTCTGATATAAAACAATTTATTTCAATTTCACTAGGATTTGAAGGCAGGAAGTTATTTCTTTTTAGTAATTATAGTTTTTATTTTCATTATGATTTGTTTAGAGAATGTGTTGATCCCTGGTTAGCCGATGAAAGTACTCAATTCAATGAAAAACAATTACCGAGGGAAGGGCTGGGATGTTGGCACCCATTGTTTCCAGCGAGGGCTGATGATGTATGGATTTTAGCTGCCACCGCTATTAAAAAGTTAGAAGCAATATATAATGAAACAAAGTTCTCAACGTTTAGTATATATGAACAAGAAAATAGCGACGGTAACTTTCAAGGGATTAATTTAGTACATAATGAGGTAATCAATGAATGAGTTGAATTTTACTAGTGAAAATCAAAAACTAAAAGTAGTTATTCCCAATATAGTGTTAGATGAAATTCATATACTCTGCACGTCATCTTATCCAAATGAAACAGGTGGTATATTAGTTGGTTTTTATAATGAGCAATACAATTCTGCAATTATTTCTAAGTTGATACCACCTCCATCTGATTCAAAGAGCGGACCTACATGGTTCATAAGAGGAATTAATGGTGTGAAAAAGAAGCTAGATCAATTGTGGTATAACGAAAAGGAATATTATATTGGAGAATGGCATTACCATCCCGGTAGTAGTTCGAATCTAAGTAATCAAGATATTAAACAAATGAGCGAAATATCGAATAATGATAATTATAAATGTCCTGAACCTATATTGCTAATAGTGGGTGGTGAATACAAAAATTGGGAATATAGCACCTATGTTTTTCCTAAAAATAATAAATTAATCCATCTCGATGTATTAAATGAATTATGTTGAAAAGTTTGAATCCGTTACAAAAAAATCATCGAGATGTAAGAAGATGACGGTGAAAATCGACTCATTGGACGCAGTTTTTCCTGTCTCTTACAGAGGTCAGAATTTACGGAAATTGGATTGGAGATGGTGACTGTGCGTAATGGGTATACGAGCATAGAAGGGGGGCAAATCCAGTTCAATATGAGTGGTTTGAAGACTTTACCAAGGCGAAAATTTTTATGTACACGAACGAGACGATGGGAGAAGTCGTTTACACTTTTCTTGCTTCGAAACGGGAGAATGCTTTTACGGATGCGATTGAAGATTCGTGTTGACTATACCGCTAAAAACGGAGAACTTCTTGATGATGATACTGGTTTAGATTTATCGTTTTAAAAAGAATCCCACTCTCCAATCGGAAAGTGGGATTTGTTCAGTCAAACACTCGACCGATCCAGCGTTTGAAAAAGGGTTGGCCAGATTGTGTCACACTATGATTGTCAAGCTCCACCTCTTCGGTCGCCTCATTCGGAGACCTCAATTGAATCGTCATCTCGTCACCAAGCACGGTCGTGACACCACTCTCAAATTGAAGATTTCTTGTCACATAAGCATTTGCGTATAGAAGTCCACCTTTTTCGTCCACTTGTACCTCCTGAATCGTATAGTGGAATTGCTCGACCCAATCCCGCTGACCGAGGAGGAGCCGGACGACGTCATCTTCGTGTGACAATTTCGTTCGCTCAATGTTATCGAGTGGGGTATGTGCTTCAATCGCTGCTTGCTGTGCTTCTAAGATATCTTTGAAGTGATGTGTCGCAGCTTCTGTCGTCCATGCAGCGGAACCTGTCTTCGACTCGGTCGCATAATGGAAAAGAGCAAATCCAATCAAGGCGAATAACGCCACAACAACTACTCGTTTGAACTGTTTCATTGTCGAGCTCCTTCCATATCAATTCAAGATTGAAGACGTTAAAAGGTTGTCAATGGACCTCGCGATTACTCGAGAATGTGACTTATTGACCGGTGATTTGATCCAACCAATTCGCGACCAAGTCCGCACTGCCATCTTGGAACATAAATATGGATACCCCGACCATCACAAGTCCGACTAAAATCAGTCCACCTTGTTTCGCGCTACTTGCAATCCCTCGCACGATGAGGATTACTCCCAATCCAAGCAAAAGAAAGTACCAAAATCCCATGAATATCCCTCCTTTTTCTAATTATTCTCATTTTAGTATGAATCGGTCGAGCAGGCTCTACATACTTAGACTGATTTATCTTTTAAAAAAGAAGGGTACATTACCTCTATGCGAATAATTAGGGGAGTGACCATTATGCGAAAAACGATTGTCATTGCGGGGGCGAGCGGCTATATCGGCTCGAACGTGATGGAGCAGCTGAAGGAAGAGTATGACATCATCGCGTTATCGCGATCGACGAAGAATAAAGAAGATGAGGCCCATATCACGTGGCGTGCCTGTGATTTGTTTTCATATGAGGCAACAAAAGAAGCATGTGAGGGCGCGGATTACGCGATGTTCCTCGTGCACTCGATGATTCCGGATGGCGGCTTGACGCAGGCGACGTTCGAGGACATGGACGCGCTCATTGCGGACAACTTCGCCCGGGCGACGAAGGCGAACGACATTGAGCAAATCGTCTATTTGAGTGGGATCATCCCGAAACAAGAGAAGACGTTGTCGCGTCACTTGAAGAGTCGACTTGAGGTCGAACGCATTCTCGGTGGTCAGGGCGTGCCGGTGACGACGATACGGGCGGGACTCATCATTGGTCCGGAAGGTTCGTCGTTCCCGATTTTAGCGAAGCTCGTCAAGCGTTTGCCGTCGATGATCTTGCCACGATGGACGAAGACGGAAACACATCCGATCGACATCCGTGAAGCCGTTCAGGCGCTCATCTCGGTCGTCGGTGCCGAGTCGCTTTATGACCGTCATATCGACATCGGGGGTCCCGAGGTGATGACGTATCGGAAGATGATCGAACAGACGGCCGAAGTCATGGATAAGCGTCGCGTCTTGATCGACTTCCCGTTCCCGACAATCAAACTGTCGCGCCTGTGGGTCATGGCGGTCACGGGTGAACCGAAGGCGACCGTCTATCCGCTCGTCGAGAGCATGGGGCACGCGATGGTGGCAGAAGATACGGTCGAAGGTATCGGACAGGGTGAGATTCCATTCAAACAGGCGGTCGAACATGCGCTTGAGGAAGAAGAGAAGCAATCCTCGGGCGGTAAGAAGAAAAAGCAACCGAAATCGTATACGGTCCGTTCGATTCAGCGGTTCGGTCTGCCGGAAGAAAAGTCGGCGCTTTGGATGGCGGACACGTACTTTGAGTGGCTCGGTCGTTTTATGTATCCGCTCATTCAGACGACGAAAGAAGACGATAATTGGGAGATTGCGCTGCTCGATCCGTCGTTCGTCGCGCTTCATCTATCGCTTGAACAGGAAGCAACGGACGATATGGCATCCTTTGCGATTGACGGGGGCAAGTTCGTCAAGTTAAGTGAAGAGGATCAGACAGGGCGTCTCGAGTTTAGACGCTTACCGGAGTCGGATGAAGGACTTGTCGCCATCCATGAGTTCGTACCGGCCCTCCCGTGGTGGTTCTATACAAAGACACAGGCGAAAGCCCATCTCGTCGTCATGTGGTTATTCGGTCGTCATGTGAAGTTGCTGGCGAAAGACGCGGAAGATGGCGATCAAGTCGTAGAGGCTCCGACGAATTGAAGGGAGACGCATCGAAAGGTGCGTCTTTTTCTTTTGTACATTCTGTTAACGTTTTTCTCAAACCGTTTACAAGCCCTCTTTCCAGGCGTACACTGAACTCGTTTTTGAACTGATTGGAAAGAAGGAATGTATGATGCAAGACTCACTCTCCACACGTGAGATGTGGCAAAAGGACATCTCGGCCGGAATTACAGTTGGCGTCGTCGCTATCCCGCTAGCCATGGCATTTGCCATCGCCTCGGGAGTCCCGCCGGTGTACGGGCTCTACACGTCCATTTTTGCCGGAATCCTCGTCAGCCTGTTCGGAGGTTCGACGTTCCAGATTGCTGGACCGACGGGAGCGTTCATCCCAATCGTCTCGGGTGTCGTCCTCGCATATGGATATGAAGGGTTACTCGTCACGACCGTTCTCGCCGGAATTTTGCTGCTCCTCATGAGCGTGCTCCGGGTCGGACGGCTCATCCGCTTCATGCCCCGGGCCGTGACCATCGGTTTCACGGCCGGTATTGCCGTCGTCATCTTCGTCGACCAGCTCGATGAGTTGTTCGGGGTCACGTTTGAGAAGGCACCACATTTTCACGAGAACTTGCTTCGTCTCGGTCAAGCGTTGCCCGAAGCGTCCGTGTGGCCGATCGTCATTGCTGGGATTGGCTTTTTGACCCTTTGGCTCGTCCCGAAGCTGCCGTTCCGTTTACCCCTTTTACTCATGGTGATGCTCGTCCCGACGTTTGTCAGTCTCCTCATCCCGGGTGAGGTCGCGACGATCGGAAGTGCATACGGCGGCATCCCGAGCGGACTGCCAACATTCAACTGGCTCACAATCGACCTAAACTTGATTACAACACTCCTCCCGTCCGCATTCGCCATCGCCTTCCTCGGTGCGCTCGAGTCACTTCTTTCGGGAACGGTCGCTGACGGGATGGCGGGGACGAAGATGAAGCCGGACAAGGAACTGTTCGGGCAAGGTCTCGCGAACGTGATCACACCGTTCTTTGGTGGGATCCCGTCGACAGGTGCCATCGCCCGGACGGCGACAAACATTCAGGCGGGAGCGGTCAGCCGACGTGCCGGTGTCATCCACGGACTCACGGTCCTCATTGCGGTGCTCGTCCTCGCGCCGTTCGCGAGTTACGTGCCACTCGCCGCACTCGCTCCGATCTTGATGCGGGTCGCCTGGAATATGTCCGAACGTCATCACGTGATGGCGATGTTGCGTCATCGTTCATCCGAGTCGCTCGTCCTTCTCGTCACGCTACTGTTGACGGTATTCGTCGACTTGGTCGTCGCCGTCGAGGTCGGCGTCATCTGTGCGCTCGCACTCTTCGCGAAACGAATGGCTGATACGATCGATGTGCGTGAACGGACAGAACGGTACGTCACGCGAGACGGCCAAATCGTCTTCAGTGTCGAAGGTCCGCTCTTCTTCGGTGCGGTCGAGTTGTTCGAGCACGTCCTCCATCACATCCATCGGGAACCGAACGTGTTCATCTTCAACTTTCACCGCTGCCCGGTCATCGACGTGACCGCGGTCGAAGAGTTGCGTCGTGTCGTCACCGAGCTGAAAGCAGCCGACCGGCATGTCATCTTCGCGCATCTGTCGCCATCGGTCCGCGCGACGCTTGCTCACTATGGGCTACTCGACGGGATTGAGACGTTCGAGACGACCCAGGGAGCGATCGAGGCATCTTAACGAACGGACAAGATGTCGCCGAACGGGATGCGGCGCACCTTGCCGTCGAACAGCTCGACCTCGCGCTCGGCGTAATAGATGGCATGGACGTAGCCGCGCATGCTTGTCGTCAAGCCGTCTACGAACAGGGTCACTTCGACTTGGTCGCCTTCACGGATGGCCCGTTCGAGTTCGGTCTGCAAGAGGTAGAGGAGTTGTTCGTCCAAGTCGGGCAGCTCAATCTTTTGGATTTGTGCATAATAACGTTTCAGTAGGGCGACGTGCTCGGGCATGAGAAATGGGATCCATTTTAACTCACCTCGGTCACGATAGCGGGTCTTGCTCATGAGGAATCGCCTCCTTGTTTATGTCCGCCGATTAGACGTTGGCGCGTCCGGAGCGGACTGTCTTTTAGTAGGCTCGACGCCGGTCGGATCGTGCCACGACCGAACCGGACGTTCAGGCCGTCGATCAAATCGAGGAAGTCGAGCCGTTTCGCTTTCGCCCATTCGTCTTCGAAGAACGATAACTGGACGTGATCGCTCCGTGGCTCGAGCTTGCCGAGAGCGACCGAGACGTAACGGACGGCCTCCGTCTCTTCCCAGCCGTCTAAAAATAGCTGCAATAAGATCGGGAGAAACTCTTGCTCGTCCGCTGTGAAGCGGGGGAGCTTCTTTTGTTTACTGAAGCCAGCCCGGTCGCTCGTCCGCGTATAGCGCACCCCGAGATGGATCGTCCCTCCGACGAGTCCCGCTTGCCTGGTTCGCATGCCGACTTCGACCGCGATCGCTTGTAAGACGAGCCGGATTGCGGAATACGTCGTGTAGTCTTTCATGAGGGTGATGCCGTGTCCGATCGACTTCGGTCGCATCCGTTTCGCACCGAACAAGGAGCTCGCCGGCAGGATGGTCGGCGACTCGTCGATGCCCCAGGCGTGATGCCAAAGTTCTGCACCGATGACACCGAACTTTTCATGAAGGGATTCGAGTGGGTAGCGGGCCAAGTCCCCAATCGTCCAGATGCCGAGCCGCTGCAGGTGGACCGCCATCTTCGTCCCGACGCCCCACATCTTCTCGATCGGCGCCGGATGGATGAGCCGTTCGACGTCTTGGAGAAGGCACGTGACGACACCTTCCTTTTTTGCATGCAAATCGAGGACGAGCTTGGCGAGGACGTTGTTCGGTCCGATGCCGATGGTGACGGGAATGCCCGTATAGCGAAAGATCGTCGCACGCATGAGGTGGGCGACGTGCTCGTCATTTCCGAACAGCCGCTCCGTCCCGCTCATGTCGACGAGCGTCTCATCAATCGAATAGACGCGAATCGCCTCGGGCGGGGCGAACTGATGCAGGATGTGGATGATTTGAATGGAGACGTTCAAATAATGACTCATCCGCGCCTCGGCATACAAAACGTCTCGTCGTTCGTGCCACGGGAGGCGGTCGATGTGGAAGCGACGTGACCCGGTCTTGATTCCGAGCTGCTTCATTTTCGGGGTCGCCGCGAGGACGAGTGCCCCGCTGTCCTGTAGGTTCGAGAGGACGACGAGCTTTGTCTTGTAAGGATTTTTGTTGCGCGCGGCGCACTCGCAACTGGCATAGAACGAGACGCTGTCGATACAAAAGATTCGTCTGCGCATCGTCACCACTCCTTTTTTACGAACAAATGTTCTGTTTTTTTCATCGTAACACGGTCTCACGTCATCTCAAATAGTGAATTGAAAATATTTTTACAAATACTTTTTGAAAATTAACCAAAATTTATAGGTTTTCACGTGTCAAAAAACCAACTTTTAGGAAGTTTTCGTAAAAAAGTCTCCGAATTGGTTCGATTTTCGTTATAATAGACGGGTATGTAAGTGATGAATTGATAGAAAGATGGAGGCTATTAGTGTGATCCAATTTGTAAAACAGTTAACGAATGATCAAAGCCGGCGTTTGAAAGCGTACGAACGACGGGTCGCGCGTATTAATGAATTAGAGACAACGATGAAAGCCCTCTCGGATGACGAGATGCGTACATATACGGAGACGCTCAAAGCACGTCTCTTGGATGGAAAAAAAGTGGACGACATCGCGGAAGAAGGGTTCGCTCTCGTCCGCGAAGCGTCAGTCCGTGTGCTCGGAATGCGTCACTATGACGTCCAGCTCATCGGTGGGTTCGCCCTCCTCGAAGGGAACATCTCGGAGATGCCGACGGGGGAAGGGAAGACGCTCGTCGCCGCTTTGCCGAGTTACGTCAAGGCGCTCGAAGGAAAAGGCGTCCACGTCATCACGGTCAACGATTATTTGGCGAGACGTGACGCGGAACAGATCGGGAAGATCCATGACTTCCTCGGGTTGACGGTCGGTTTGAACGTACCAGACATCGAAGCGGACGAGAAGCGTTCCGCATATCAGGCAGATATCACGTATGGGGTCGGGACAGAGTTCGGGTTTGACTACTTGCGTGACAACCTTGTCCATAAGCCGGAAGAACGGGTCCAACGTCCTTTCCATTTCGCCATCGTCGATGAAGTCGACAGCATCTTGATCGATGAGGCGAAGACGCCGCTCATCATCGCGCAGAAGGACCGGTCACATATCCGGTTGAAACAGTTGGCACAACAGATCATTTCTGAGTTCGAGGAGACCGACTACGAGGTCGACCTCGAGTCGAAATCTGCGACGTTCACGGAAGCAGGGATCGTCAAGATTGAAGAGCTGTTCGCCATCGATAACCTGTTCAGCGCCTCACACCAGGTGCTCTATCACTATCTCGTCCAGGCGCTCCGTGCGAACGTCTTGTTTGAGCTTGACGTCGACTATATCGTCCGAGAAGACAAGATTGAACTCATCGACTTGTTCACGGGACGCATCATGGAAGGACGAAGCCTGTCAGAAGGGTTGCATCAGGCGCTCGAGGCGAAAGAAGGCGTCACCATCACCGAAGAGAACAAGACGACGGCGGAGATTACGATTCAGCACTATTTCCGCATGTATCCGCTCGTCGGTGGGATGACGGGGACGGCTCAGACGTCACGTCAAGAGTTCTTGAAGACGTACAACATGGACGTCGTCCAAGTGCCGACGAACCGCGAACGTCAGCGTGTCGACCATCCGGACCGCATCTTCATGACGACCGAGCAAAAGTATGCGGCGGTCACTGAGAAAGTGGCAGAACTACATGCGACGGGACGTCCGGTCTTGATCGGGACGACCTCGATCGCACAATCGGAAGCCATCAGCAAGTATTTGAAGAAGAAGCGGATCGAGCATGACGTGTTGAATGCGAAGACGGTCGCTCAGGAAGCGGATATCATCGCGGACGCCGGTCAATTCGGCAAAGTGACGATTGCAACGAACATGGCCGGACGTGGAACGGACATCACGCTCGACGCAAAAGCGAAGGAAGCGGGCGGTCTCTTCGTCATTGGAACGGAGCGGCATGAGTCAAAACGTGTCGACAACCAGCTCCGCGGTCGTTCGGGACGTCAAGGCGACCCGGGTGCGACCGAGTTCTTCGTCTCGCTCGAAGATGAGATCGTGAAACGTTATGCGGCGCAGAAACTAGAACGCGTGGAGAAGAAGTTGAAGCCGAGTGCGACAGGTGAGGTCTCGTCGAAAGATGCGATCGAAATCATCGAATATGCGCAGACGACGATCGAAGGACTCGGTGTCTCGATTCGAGACTACTTGTTCAAACTCGATGACGTCTTGAACGAACAACGGAATATCATCTATACGATTCGTAACCAGGCCGTCAACGCCGATGCGGACGCCATCACGAAAAACGTCCTCGGCATGATGCGTCTCGCCCTCGAGAATAGCATCGACATGCATGTATCGGATGAACTCGTACCTGAGGAATGGCCAATCGATGAGTTGAAAGAAGACTTGCGCTACTTGACGATGCAGGAGCCGACATGGGCGAATGACATCGCCGATACACGTGAACTGAAGGATGCTTTAAACGACTGGATGGAGACAATCATCGCTACGACGGCGTCACGCCTCGAACAGGATGAAATCGTCCTCTTCGCGAAAGAGTCGCTTCTCCGTGCCGTCGACATGAAATGGACGGACCATTTGACGACGATGAGCGGATTGAAAGAAGGGATCGGTCTTCGCAGCTACGGTCAGGAAGACCCGAGCCGTCAGTTCGGAAAAGAAGGACTCGAAATCTTCGAACAGACATATATCAATATCGCACGAGATGTCACGACGGAACTATGCCAGCTCGACCGCTACTTCGCCGAGATGGCAGAGGAGGAAGTATAATGCTAGGATTTCGTAAACGTAAACAGATTGAGACAGGAAATAAAGAGGAAGGGCGCCAATTGACGCTCGTGATCGACGATGCGATGGGGATCCCGAAAGAGGACGAGTACGTCTTCCGTTATCATGCGAAACGACTCCCGCCACTTCTCGACAATCAGCTCTCGATTGAGTTGTTGAATGCCGAATCGCTCGGGCATGACTTGTCGATCGTGGCGTTGTTCCGCAACACGCTTCCGAGCTCGTTCGAGATCAACGAATTGCCGGTCCTCTTGTTAGACGCAAATAACGTCCCGATCGGTCGGAAAGTCCTCGGACGTTCTGAATTGCCGAGCTTTGAGGCGTGGACGAGCAAACCGGTCTACTTGGACTTCTTCTTAGATGAGATGTTCGGAGAAATAGAATCCTACGACTCGCTCCGACTCGTCTTCCAAATGAACCCGATTGACCCGCTTCAGCCCGTGTCATCGGAAGAAGAAGCGAAGTTCTCGAAGAGTGCATGGCAACAGCTCATGCGGACGAACATCTCGACACCGCCAGTCGGAGAGAACGAGTTCAACTTGATGCTCGTGTCGGTGGAGAAGGAAGAGACAGACGTCACGGCGACGATTCTCCTTCGCAACGGCTACGACCGCCACTTGAACGTTGAGAAACTCCCGCTTGAACTCGTGAGTGGGGAGGACGTGGTCGGCTTCACGATGATTCGTCTCGAAGAGTCGGTCTACGGGAAACATGCGTACCCGGTATCAGTCACATTTGAAGAAATTGACGGAGATGGACCGTTTACTGTTCGTATCAAACAATAATAGGATGATAGACCTAATTTTTGTAAAGGGAATTAGGTCTATTTTTATACAAAAAATTAATAGGAGGGAAAGACAGCTGGTGTTATATTGAATATGGTTAGACAATTATCAACCAGAAAAAGGGGACAATCACATGAAAACCGCATTGAAATGGTCGATCGCGACCGCGCTCGTGTTACCAACCGTTTTGCCGCTACAGGCACCGAACGTCTTGGCAGAAGTGGACGAGGATATCGTCAAGCTCCGTTTCTTAGAGACGACAGACTTACATACGAACATCACGAACTACGACTACTTCCAAGACAAGGTCGATAACACGATCGGATTGACGAAAGTCGCGACACTCATCAATGAACATCGTACAGCCGCTGGGGAAACGAACACATTCTTGTTCGATAACGGGGATACGATTCAGGGGACACCGTTCGGCGATTACGTCCGTGAGAGCCAAGCTGGAAAAAATGAAGCGTTCGAACATCCGATGTACAAGGCGATGGCGGCACTCAACTACGATGCCGTCACACTCGGGAACCATGAATTCAACTTTGGTCTCGAATTCTTATACAACGCGATGGAGGGGTCGAAAGGGAAACTGCGTTTCGTCAACTCGAACGTCAAAGATTTAGAAGGCAACCCGATCGTCTCGAAGTTCAACGTGGATGGACAAGAGGTCCAAATCATCGAACGAACGGTCACAGACCTGGATGGGGAAACACATACGATCAAAGTCGGCGTATTCGGAGTCGTCCCTCCGAAAATCATGTCATGGGATTCGGGGAACCTTCAAGGTCGTGTGACGGCAGAGGATATCATCCCGTCCGCACGTGAAGCAGTACAAAAATTAAAAGGCCAGGGAGCGGACGTCGTCGTCGCCCTCGCGCACTCAGGGATTGGTGACAGTGCAGCGCTCGCGGATGAGCAACTCGACAGCGAAGAGAACGTCGGTTACGCACTCACGAAGATTGACGGGCTCGACATGGTCATGACGGGACACCAACACGGTCGCTTCCCGGATGCGAAAGGCATGTTCGCTTCGTTCCCGAACGTCGATATGACGAAGGGGACAATCAATGGCAAACCGGTCGTCATGGCGAACAACCAAGGGAAGGACCTCGGCGTCATCGACTTTGAACTTGAACTCGTAGATGGGAAATGGCAAATCGTTGATGCGTCAGCAGCACTCGATACGGTGACGGCTGATACGGCGGTCGACCCGACGATTCAAGCGTTGATCGAAGACGACCACTTGGCGACAATCGACTATATCAACCAACCGGTCGGTGAGATTCAAGATGACATCCAAAGCTACTTCGCACTGGTCCGTGACGACGCATCGGTTCAGTTCGTGACGAACGCACAGAAGTGGTATGTCGAGAAAGAACTCGAGACGAACCCAGAACTTTCTGCTTATAAAGAGTTACCACTCTTGTCAGCAGGCGCACCGTTCAAAGCGGGTGGTCGTGAATTGACAGATGCGAGCTACTATACGAATATCCCGAAAGGGCAAATTGCTTTGAAAAACGTCGCGGACCTTTACGTGTATCCGAACACGCTCGAAGTCGTCAAAGTGACAGGAAAAGATGTCATGGATTGGCTCGAGATGTCAGCGGGTGCGTTTGACCAAATCGAAGAAGATGGCGAAAACTTACTCAACCTTCAATTCCGTAGCTACAACTTCGATATTCTCGACGGTTTGACGTATGAGATCGATGTCACGGGTCCTGCGATGTTCGATGTCGGCGGGAAGCTCGTCAATGCGAACGCGAACCGCGTGAAGAACGTCGAGTACAACGGACAACCGATCAAAATGGACCAAGAATTCTTGGTCGCGACGAATAACTATCGCGCGGGTTCTTCATCGTTCCCAGGTCTCGGTGGCGGGAAGAACATCGTCTATCGCTCAGCGTATGAGACACGTAACGTCATCTCGGACTATATTGTGTCGAGTGGCAGTAACTTAGACTACAAAGCCGACAACAACTGGAAGATTGTCGCGGATGCGAAACGTTCGGTGACATTTGAAACAGCGGATGCGGGTAAGCAGTACTTGAACCTTTACGAAGGTATCGAAGCGACGGACGCGACGCGTGAAGATGCGGCAGGTCGCCTCTTCCGGACCTATACGGCAGAGCTCGAAGTGGCGCCAACTGACTTGACGCTCGCGGTCGATGTCATCAAACCGGGTGCAAAAGTCGTGACTGGGAAGACGGCTCCATCTGCAAACGTGACATTAAAAGATGGCAAAACGGTTCTCGCGACAACGACAGCCGATGCAGAAGGCATGTACCGTTTGACGGTCAAACCGCTCAAACTCCGTCAGTCATTGACGATTGAAAGCGAATTGAATGGGAAGACGATGACGGAAACGAAAGTCGTCGGTGCAGGTTTTGTCGGAACGCCAGCTATCTCGAAACGTTTGACGTACACGAATACAACCGTGTTGACTGGAAAAACGACGGAAGGGGCTACGCTCGTCCTTAAACGAGACGGGAAAAAAGTAGACTATGCGAAAGCTGACGAGAATGGGAACTTCACATTCAAGAGAAGTACAGGATTCTTTGCAGCAAAATATGAAATCGAAGCGAAAGATGTATCAGGAAAAGTAGTCAAGACAACATCATTCGAGTTAAAAAATGGATCAATCGTGACACCGAAGACAACGAAAGGTGTGAAGGCCGGCACACGCGCCTTGATCGGGAAAACAACACCGGGTGCGACGGTCGTCTTGAAAGACGCGAAAGGCAAGCAAGTCGCCAAAGTACAGGCGAGCTGGACAGGAACGTACACGTTCACGTTCAAAAAAGGCCTTACGAAAGGGACTTACAAAGTCATCGCAAGCGGATCGAACGGTTCTGGTGCAAAACAATCGACTCTCAACTTGAAATAAGTACGGAACGGCGTCCAATTTGGGCGTCGTTTTTTGTCGAATAAAAGTGTCTAAAATGTGAATGAAAGCCCTTACATTATCATTAACTCTTATGTATAATCAAACATGTAATCGGTTACATGACACGTGTAAACCGAAGAGCTGATGGGGTTTCGGCTACATATGTACGGAAAAGGGGACTGACAGATGATTACATTCTTCGTCGCACTCGCACTACTTTTGGTCGGGTATTTGGTATACGGTCGTTACGTTGAGAAGACGTTCGGCATCAAGGAAGAGCGGACGACGCCCGCCTATGCGTCTCAGGACGGCATCGACTACGTGCCGATGGGCAAAAAACGGAACTCGATGATTCAATTGCTCAACATCGCCGGTGTCGGACCGATCTTTGGACCGATTATGGGGGCGCTCTACGGACCGGTCGCCTTCCTTTGGATCGTCTTCGGATCGATCTTTGCCGGTGCGGTTCATGACTATTTGACAGGAATGATTTCCCTTCGAAACAACGGGGCACACTTGCCACAACTAGCGGAGAAGTTTCTCGGACGTTCGCTCCGCCATATCGTCAACGGGTTTGCACTTTTACTTTTACTTCTTGTCGGGACGGTGTTCGTCACGTCTCCGAGTAACATGATCAACAACTTGTTCGATGGGAATGCAACGACGCTCACCATCGTCATCTTCGCTGTGTTCGCTTACTACATCTTGGCGACGCTTCTCCCGGTCGATAAGATCATCGGACGCATCTACCCGTTCTTCGGGGCACTACTCGTCATCAGTGCCATCGGGATCGCGGTCAGTTTGTTCGCTCAAGGATACAAGATTCCAGAGATGACATTGACGAACATGCATCCGGACGGCTTGCCGATCTGGCCGCTCCTCTTCTTTACCATCTCATGTGGGGCGCTCTCTGGTTTCCATGCGACACAGTCGCCGATCATCTCGCGGACGACGATGAAAGAAAGCAACGGCCGTGAAATCTTCTACGGCATGATGATCGCCGAAGCGGTCATCGCGATGATTTGGGCTGGAGCGGCGATGGCCATCTTTGAGCCGGGTGAATTGCTTGGACTCATCAGTGCGGGCACTCCGGCACTCGTCGTGCAAGAAGTGGCGACACTCATGCTCGGCAGCATCGGCGGCACGCTCGCGATTCTCGGAGTCATCGTCTTACCGATCACGTCAGGCGATACGGCATTCCGTAGCGCACGGATGATTATCGCAGACTACATGTCGATCGCACAGAAGAAGTTCTCGTCACGTCTTTGGATCGCACTTCCACTTTTCGCGATCTCATACGTGCTCACGAACATGGACTTCCAAATGCTTTGGCAATACTTCAACTGGGCGAACCAGACGACGGCGGTCATCGCACTGTTCGTCGGGGCGATGTACCTTTACATTAAAGGGAAAAACCACTACATCGCGCTCCTTCCGGGGACGTTCATGTTATATGCAGTCTGGTTCTACATTTTGACGGCGCCGATCGGCTTCAAGCTGGACGGAGTTCTTCCGTACGTCATCTCGACACTCGGAACGTTAACGCTTCTCGTCTTGTTCCACAAACGGGCACGCGCGATGCGGGCAGCACAAATGGAATGTGACGTTCCGGTGAAAGAAGTCGCATAATCTCGACACGGGCTAATCGGTAGCCCGTGTTTTTGATTGCGTTAAAATCGGGAAATGTCCATACTAGAAGGAACAGTTACGGAAGGTGGGAGCACATGAAACAAGAACAACTCAAAGAGATGCTCCATGCCGACACGCTCGGGGAAGAAATTGCGAGCGCGATCACGCACGGCTTAGGAGTCATCTTCAGCATCGTCGCCCTCGTCTTGCTCGTCATGAGCGCCACAGAGAGTGGGAGCACGTGGAACGTCACCGCGGTCAGTGTATTCGGGGCATCGATGATTTTACTTTATCTCTTCTCGACACTCATGCACGCCATCCCGCATCCACGGGCGAAACGGGTGCTGCAAGTGTTCGACCACGCGGGGATTTACTTACTCATCGCCGGAAGTTATACACCGTTTGCGCTCGTGACACTTCACGGGACGCTCGGTTGGACGCTATTCGGAATCGTTTGGGGTGTCGCGATTCTCGGAATCGTGTGGAAACTGTTTTCGACCGGCAAGTACATGTGGGTGTCCAATGTGACTTACCTCGCACTCGGTTGGATCTGCATCATCGCCATCCGTCCGTTATATGAATCACTCGGTCACCAAGGGTTCATGCTTCTCCTCGCAGGGGGGATCGCCTATTCGGTCGGCATCGTATTTTATGTATGGCAAAAACTGCCGTTCAACCATGCCATTTGGCACCTGTTCGTCCTAGCGGGAAGCGTGTTCATCTTCCTCAGTATTTTACTCTACGTCGCACCTTCGACAAGCCTATAAGACAGCCGTCCTACGGGGCGCCTGTCTTTTTTGAAAAGTTGGGAAGAAAGTGCTGCAAACGGTTACAAAAATACAGACGAAATGACGTTTGTGTGTCATAATAATTGCAGACATCATCATAGAGATAGATGGGTGTAAAAGTAAGGGGGAAAATCAGATGGAAAAAGTGTTGCGCGATGGATTTATCTACATGTCACAAAACAAAACACTCAACAGTTTGGCAAAGAAATATGGCCTACGATTTGGTGCATCACGCTTTGTAGCAGGGGAAGACTTTAAGGCTTCTGTCCCGACGATTCGCGAACTCAATGCGAAAGGATTGTCGGTCACGGTCGATCATCTCGGGGAATTTATTAAGACGGTCGAAGAGGCGAATACGAATCGCGACGAGATCATGCGTGCGATTGAAATTATGGCAGAAGAGCAATTAGACGCCTATATGTCACTCAAGCTGACATCACTCGGATTCGATATCTCGGACGAGTTGATTGAAGACAACATGCGTCAAATTTTGACGGTCGCACAACGAGTCGGGGTCTTTGTGGCCATCGATATGGAAGATGAGCAGCGTTGTGAAAAGACGCTCGAATTGTTCAAAAAGCTGAAGTCTGAATTTGACGGTCTTGGAACGGTCATCCAGTCGTACTTGTACCGCTCGGAAGATGACATCAATCATCTTGCGCCGCTCAAGCCGAACCTCCGCATCGTCAAAGGGGCATATAAAGAGCCGGCGACGGTCGCGTTCCCTGAAAAAGAGGACGTGGACCATAACTACGTGAAGCTCGTCAAACTCCATCTTGCGAACGGGAACTACGCATCCATCGCGACACACGATGACCATATGATTGACGCTATTATCGAGCACGTCAAAGAGAACAACATTCCACTCGACCAGTTCGAGTTCCAGATGTTATACGGCATCCGCGTCGAGCGTCAACTCGAGCTCGTGCGCCAAGGATACAAAGTCCGTGTCTACGTGCCATACGGTCGTGACTGGTACGGTTACTTCATGCGCCGTCTCGCAGAGCGCCCGGCAAACGTGGCGTTCGTGTTAAAGGGAATGGTGAAGAAATAAAATGAGCACGAACATCCGTCGAGGATGTTCGTGCTTTTTGATGTATGGATAACGTCGATGCGTTCGGTCTTCTATGTAGCGGAGGTGTTACGATTTCTTGTTCTCGTCCTCACTTACCCAAAAATCTGGACCGATTTGATCGGACAGCCAAAAGAAAAGTTCCTGATGTTCTTCTGGATGCACTGCACAAAAAGAAGACTCAGCTACGAACTGAGTCTTCGATCAATTATCCATTAATCACGGTTCCACCATTTACGTGGATGACTTGACCACTGACGTATGTCGAATCATCGCTTGCGAGATAGACATACGCCGGTGCGAGTTCGGCCGGTTGCCCCGGTCGTTTCATCTCTGCTGAATCGCCGAACGATTTCACCTTCTCCGCGTCAAACGTTGAAGGGATGAGCGGTGTCCAAATCGGTCCCGGGGCGACCCCGTTGACGCGAATCTTCTTGTCCGCCAAGTTTTTGGCGAGCGAGCGGGTGAATGCCGTGATGGCACCTTTCGTCGACGCATAGTCAATCAATTGGTCGTTTCCTTCATAGGCTGTGATCGAGGTCGTATTGATGATGCTCGCTCCTTCTTTTAAGTAGGGGAGCGCTGCTTTCGTTAAGTAGAACATGCTGAAGATATTCGTGCGGAACGTCTTCTCGAGTTGATCGTCCGAGATGTCGAGAAGCGATTCCTGCGGATGCTGCTCAGCGGCGTTGTTGACGAGGATGTCGATATGACCGAATGTTTCAAGCGTCTCCTCGACGACTTGTTGACAGAACGAAGATTCCCCGATGTCTCCTTGAAGCAAGAGGCAGGCTTGCCCTAAATCTTCAATCCGTTCTTTTGTCGCTTCCGCATCCTCGAGCTCGTTTTGGTCTTTATAGACGATGACGGAGTTCGCACCTTCATGGGCGAAGAAGATGGCGACCGACTTTCCGATCCCGGAATCCCCACCGGTGATGATCGCGACCTTGTCTTTTAACTTGTCACTTCCTTTATAGTCTTCCCGTTCATAGATCGGGAAAGGTTCCATCTTCGAATCGATTCCCGGTTGGTGCGACTGTTCTTGGGCTTTCTTCTTAAACGACTCAAAGTCCTTTCGGCTACCGACAGTGTTTAAACGATTATCATGCATGTATACATTCCCCTTTCTAAATTTGACTCTTGTTGTCTATACCACACACATTAAAAACTAATCGTTCATTCAAAAAATGGAATGAAATTGAAAAATGAACGCTTGCGAATGAATGTTCATTCATTTATGATAGAAGAGTAAACACGATGGTGATTGCGATTTTTTTTACGCGTGAAATGAATCACTATTCATTCTCATTTTAGGGGGGAACACTATGACGAGTCACATCGAACAATCAACCGACCTCCGTTTGACGAACTCAATTCGTTTTGCGGTCGTCATCGGTTCAGGAGTAATGGGGGCGGGGATTGCGGCTCACTTGGCGAACGCGGGGATTCGTTCGCTCATGCTCGACATCGTACCACGTGAATTGACAGCCAAAGAGGAAGCGAAAGGGTTGACGCTCGAGTCGCCGGAAGTACGCAATCGCATCGCCTCAGAAAACCGTCAAAAGCTATTGAAACAAAATCCAGCACCACTCGCGACAGCGGAACATCTCAACTTCATCGAAGTCGGGAACTTAGAAGATGACTTAGAGCGTTTGAAAGAAGCGGATTGGGTCATCGAAGTCGTCGTCGAACGTCTCGACGTGAAGCAACAACTCTTCGAGAAGATTGCACCTTACATCCGTGAAGACGCGATTCTCAGCTCGAACACGTCAGGGATCTCAATCGAAGCGATGGCAAGTGCCCTTCCGGAAGGATTGAAATCACGCTTCCTCGGCACGCACTTCTTCAACCCACCGCGTTACTTGAAGTTGCTCGAACTCATTCCGACGGAGAAGACAGCCCGTCCGGTCATCGACTTCATGTCACGTTTCGCTGAAGATCGTCTCGGCAAAGGTGTCGTCGAAGCAAAAGACACACCGAACTTCATCGGGAACCGGATTGGGACGTATGGTCTTCTCGTCACGTTTGAAGAGATGCTCAAGCAAAACGCTTCAATCGGAGAGATGGACTCGATCACAGGTCCACTCATCGGTCGTCCAAAATCAGCGACCTTCCGCACACTCGACGTCGTCGGAATCGACACATTCGTCCACGTGGCGGGGAACGTCTACGAGACACTCGAATCAGGGGAAGAGAAGGACACGTTCGACGTTCCGACAGAAATGAAGCAACTCGTTGAAAAAGGTTGGATCGGACAAAAGGCTGGTCAAGGCTTCTATAAGAAAGAAGGCAAGGTCATCCAGGAGTTGAATCTTCAGACGTTCGAATACGAACAATTGAAAGCGATTACAGGTCCTGAGCTCGATCAAATCAAGTCACTTCCTGGCTCGAAAGCAAAATTGAAAGGTGCCATCTTGAACAAAAGTCGCGTCGGCCAATTGCTCTGGCCAATCACGGCGAAGACGCTCGCTTACTCGGCACGTCTCACTGGTGAAATCGCCGATACGATCGTTGCGATTGACGATGCGATGAAGTGGGGCTTCGGTTGGAAGTTTGGACCGTTCGAGATGTGGGATGCCCTCGGTGTTGAGAAATCAGTCGAGCGTATGAAAGCGGAAGGCTATGACGTCCCGGCATGGATCGATGAGATGCTTGCTGCAGGCAATACGTCATTCTACAAGGAAGACCAGTATTACGATAAAGCGTCGAAGACGTATGTCGAGAAGACCGTCAATCCGAAAGAATTGAAACTTAAGCCGTTCGCAAAATCAAACGGCATCATTTTAGAAAATGGTGGCGCACGCCTCGTCGATATCGGTGATGACGTGGTCGCACTCGAATTCACATCACCAAACAACGCGATTGGTGTCGACATCATGCAGATGATCGAACAGTCGATCGATCGTGTCGAGCAAGACTTCAAAGGAATGGTCCTTGCCAACGACGGCAAGAACTTCTGTGTCGGTGCGAACCTTGCGATGATGCTCATGGAAGCCGAAGACGAGAACTGGTTCGAACTCGATTGGATCATCAACAAGTTCCAACAAGTCGTTCAAAAGATTCGTTATTCAAGTCGTCCGGTCGTTGCTGCACCGTACGGTATGACGCTCGGTGGTGGAACGGAAATCAGCTTACCGGCAGCCCGTATGCAAGCCGCACTTGAGACATACATGGGTCTTGTCGAAGTCGGTGTCGGCCTCATCCCTGGTGGGGGCGGAAACGTCAACACGTACCGTCGACTCCTTGAGCAGACACCAAAATCGATGCAAAACATCGAGAAGGCTGCGCAACAGACGTTCGAGAACATCGCGATGGCGAAAGTATCGAAGTCGGCATTTGATGCGAAAGCACTCGGTTACCATCGTGCGGTCGACGGCATCTCGATGAACCGCGACCACTTGACGTTCGATGCGAAACAAACGGTCCTTGAACTGGCTGACGGGTACACGGCACCGGTTCGTGAGAAGTTACCGGTCGTCGGTCAAACAGGTAAAGCGACGCTCGAACTCGCGGCGTACGAAATGTTCTACGGTGGTTATATTTCAGAGCACGATTTGAAAATTGCGAAGAAACTCGCACACGTCATCAGTGGTGGCGACTTGGCATACGGTACGCTCGTCGATGAGCAGTACTTCCTCGACATCGAGCGCGAAGCTTTCTTAAGCCTCATCGGGGAGCCGAAGTCACAACAACGGATGCAACACATGCTCGTGAAAGGCAAACCACTACGGAACTGATAAAGGGGGACAATACAGATGAGGGAAGCAGTCATCGTAGCCGGCGCACGGACGCCGGTCGGAAAAGCAAAACGCGGATCGTTCCGTAACGTTCGTTCGGACGAGCTCGCGGGATATGCCATCAAGGCAACGCTTGAGCGTTCAGGATATAAAGGCCCGATTGATGACGTCATCATGGGTTGTGCGATGCCAGAAGCGGAGCAAGGGATGAACATCGCTCGCTATGCGGCGGTCCGGGGGGAACTGTCACACGAAGTTCCAGCGATTACCATCAACCGCTACTGCTCGTCAGGCCTTCAAGCCATCGCGGACGCGGCGGCCAAAATCATGATCGGTCAAGCGACGGCAATCATCGCCGGCGGTATGGAATCGATGAGCCAAGTGCCGATGGGTGGTCACGTCATCCGTCCAAACCCACACATCATGGAGACGGCACCAGAGTACTACATGAGTATGGGGCATACGGCAGAACGTGTTGCAGCCGAATATAACATCTCGCGCGAAGACCAAGATGCGTTCGCCATCAACAGTCACCAAAAGGCGGCAGCGGCTATCGCAGGTGGCAAGTTCCAAGAAGAAATCGTTCCTGTGACGGTCATCGAGCACGTACTCGGTGAAGACGGTAAAGTCGCGGAAGTGGAGAAAGTCGTGAAGCATGACGAAGGTGTCCGTGCCGATTCGACGATCGAAGCACTCGGAAAACTCCGCCCGGCCTTCAAAATCAAAGGGTCAGTCACAGCAGGTAACGCTTCACAAGTATCAGACGGAGCAGCAGCTGTCCTCGTCATGGACCGTGAAGAAGCAGAACGTCAAGGATTGCAACCGATGGCCAAGTTCCTCTCGTTCGCCGTCGGCGGTGTCCGTCCAGAAGTGATGGGAATCGGTCCAGTCGTCGCCATTCCGAAAGCACTCGAGATGGCTGGCGTGAAATTAGAAGAAGTCGGATTGTTCGAGTTGAACGAAGCGTTCGCGAGCCAGTCACTCGGTGTCATCCGTGAACTCGGAATCGATCCATCGAAAGTGAACGTGAACGGCGGCGCTATCGCCCTCGGTCACCCACTTGGATGTACGGGAGCAAAACTTTCAGTCTCGATCTTGCATGAGATGAAACGACGAAATGAGAAGTATGGGGTTGTCACGATGTGTATCGGCGGCGGAATGGGCGCGGCTGGTGTCTTCGAATTACTTTAAGGGGGAATCGGATATGGAACGTACAGAACATGAATTGATTAAAGGCGGTAGCTTTGTCATTGACGCACTCGACGCGGAGCGTCTCTTCACACCAGAGGATTTCTCAGATGAGCATAAGATGATTGGTGACACGACGGCTGGATTTGTCGATGACCGCGTCATGCCAGTCCTCGAGCGCATCGAGAAACACGAGTTCGACCTCTCTGTCGAATTGTTGAAAGAAGCGGGCGAGCTCGGTCTTCTCGGAGCAGACGTTCCTGAAGAGTACGGCGGTTACCAACTCGATAAAATCTCATCTTCAATCATCACGGAGCGCTTCGCGAAAGCACGTTCGTTCGCACTCAGCTACGGCGCACACGTGGGGATCGGGACGCTCCCGATCGTCTTCTTCGGATCAGAAGAGCAAAAGCACAAGTACTTGCCAAAACTCGCGACAGGCGAATGGATCGCGGCTTACGCGCTCACTGAGCCAGGCTCAGGGTCTGACGCCCTCGGTGCGAAAACGACAGCTGTCTTGAATGAGGCGGGCACGCACTACGTCTTGAATGGTGAGAAACAATGGATCACAAACGCCGGCTTCGCGAACGTGTTCGTCGTCTATGCGAAAATCGATGGCGACAAGTTCAGTGCCTTCATCGTCGAGCGTGACTTCAAAGGAGTCTCAACGGGCGCAGAAGAGCAGAAGATGGGAATCAAGGGATCGTCGACACGTACGCTCATCCTTGAAGATGTCGAAGTACCAGTCGACAACCTTCTCGGTGAAGTTGGAAAAGGTCACGTCATCGCCTTCAACATCTTGAACGTCGGTCGTTACAAACTCGCAGTCGGAGCAGTCGGTTCTTCAAAACGTGCATTCGACCTCTCGGTTCAATATGCGAACGAGCGTAAACAGTTCAAGACACCGATCAGCCAATTCCCACTCATCCAAGAGAAATTGGCGACGATGGCAGCGAACATCTATGCGATGGAAAGTTCAGTCTATCGTACAGGTGGTTTGTTCCAGGATAGCTTGGACGCACTCGGTGATGAGAACATGCGCGACGGATCGAAAGTCGCACAAGCGATCGCAGAATATGCGATCGAATGCTCACTCAACAAAGTCTTCGCTTCTGAGACGTTCGACTATGTCGTTGATGAAGCCGTTCAAATTCACGGTGGATACGGATTCATGGCAGAGTATGAAGTCGAGAACCTCTACCGTGACTCACGGATCAACCGTATCTTCGAAGGAACGAACGAGATCAACCGTTTGATCGTCCCAGGTACGCTCCTCAAGAAAGCGATGAAAGGTGAATTGCCGCTCCTCGCAGAAGCGCAAAAACTTCAAAAAGAGCTGATGAGCTACATGCCACAAGAATTGGATGGCTCACCACTCGCTCGCGAGAAGATGCTCCTTTCGAACATGAAGAAAATCAACTTGATGGTCGCGGGTACAGCTGTACAGAAGTATCAACAAGACCTTCAAAACGAACAAGAAATCTTGGCGAAGATTGCAGACATGATCAGTGCCATCTATGCGCTTGAAGCAGCCATCGCTCGTACGGACAAAGCGATTGCCCGTTCAGGCGAAGAGAAGAACACGCTCAAAGTCCGCTACACTGAAATCTTTGCGGAGCAAGTGTTCAAGCAAGTCGAACTCATGGCGAAAGAAGTGTTGTACGCAGCGGCGTCTGGCGACGAGCAACGTATGCTTCTCTCGGCAATGAAGAAATTCAGCCGCTACCAGCCAATCAACGTGATCGGCACGAAGCGCGAAGTCGCAGCGAGCCTCATCAAAGCGAACAAGTTTATCGTCTAATCAAATTGACAGAAAGGGTGGACTGGACGCGGTCGATCCTTTCTTTTTTTGAGCTCTGCCACGTACAATAGAGACGAGGGGGAGAGATGATGACAAAACGAGATGTATTACTCGACCGGATGGAACGCATTGGACGGTCCGTAGCCGAACGGGACGGGACGCTCATGCTGCTCGCATTGGGGTCGATTGGACAAGAGACGGAGCGGTTGGATGAGTATTCGGACCTCGATTTCTTTTTGATTGTCGAGGATGGGCAGAAGGCGCGCTTTATCGATCGACTTGACTGGCTCGAGATCGAACCGCTTCATTATCAGTTCCAAAACACGAAGGACGGGCATAAGATCATGTACCATGATGGCATTTATGGTGAGTTCGCCGTCTTTGAACTGCATGAAATGGCGACCATCGCCTATACGCCAGGACGTGTCGTCTGGCGACGGGACGAGGCGCTCGAGGTATTTGCGACACCACGCCTCGAAATCACCCGTGAAACAGCGGCTTATTATTATGAAGAGGCGTTGACGAACCTATACGTCGGCTTGCTACGTGAACGTCGTGGCGAAACGCTCGCGGGATTCGAGCTCGTCCAAGTCGCAGCTGTTCAGAACGTCTTGAAGGCAATCGGTGAACAAGGGGACCCGTTCAATCCGACACGCCGGGTCGAGTCGAGACAGCCCAAGATGATTTCTTTCCTGTTGGGCGGGGTATTAGGATATGGCAAGTCAGGCGTCGCAGCCTCGACTATCTTACGTTTTATCGAAGAACGCTATGTGGTCAACCCAACGATGAAGCGAGAGATTGAACGGTTGCTTGAGACGTGATTTAAATTCTCTAGGTGTGCTACATTGAGGAAAGAGGTGATGAACAGATGGTGACACTATACGGCTATCCACCATGCAGTACATGTAAAAAGGCAGAAAAATGGTTGAAGGAACAAGGCATCGAGTATACATACATCCATATCGTCGAATCGACGCCGACGAAAGAGGAACTCGCCGAACTGTGGAAACAATCAGGTCTACCACTCAAAAAGTTCTTTAACACGAGCGGGCAAGTCTATCGGAACGAAGGCATCAAAGACAAGCTACCGAATCTATCAGAAGACGAACAACTCGAGCTATTGGCGAGCAATGGTATGCTTTTGAAGCGACCAATCGTCACAAATGGTGAAAAAACGACCGTCGGATTTTCAGAAAAGTCCTTTACGGACGTTTGGGGCTAAGTGCTATAATACAGATGTGAGTCTAATTTATTTGAGGGGGAAGTTAGGATGAGCAAAGTACCAGCAAATTTACGTTATTCAAAAGAACATGAGTGGGTAGAAGTAAATGGAACGAAAGCCCGCATCGGCATTACGGATTTCGCACAAAGCGAACTAGGGGACATCGTGTTTGTCGAACTCCCAGAAGTCGATGGTACGATTTTGCTCGACGAGCCATTCGGCTCAGTCGAATCAGTGAAGACGGTCTCTGAGTTGTATGCACCGGTATCTGGTCGCATCACGGCAGTGAACGAGGACCTCGCGGATTCTCCAGAACTCGTCAACGAGTCACCGTTTGAAAACGCATGGATGATTGAAGTCGAGTTGACGGAAGAGTCAGACCTCGACAAACTCATGTCTGCAGAAGAATACGAAGCGATGATTCAAGGATAATCAAAGCCGGCTTCTCCATTGGAGAAGCCGGCTTTTTGTTTACTCGAAATCGAGTCGGTAATGATCGGATTCGACGAGAGTCGTCCGTTCAAACACACGGTAGAAGAAGATTCCGAGTGCGACGGGAATCAGGCCGAACAAGACGATGACGAGCAGGACGTTGAAGAGAGCGAATCCACCCGGCATGAGGTGAAGGGCGTTCACCGGACCGATGAGACCTGACACACCGAACCCGGCGCTGATTGGTGTTCCTTCAATTTTTAGAATCCCTGCGAGCGCACCGAGAATCGCCGCATTTGCCAAAATGGGAAGCATCATGATGGGGCGTCGGACAAAGTTCGCCATCTGAATCTTCGGAGAGCCGAGGAAATGGGCAATCGATGTGCCGGTCGCGTTTGCCTGCCATCCGGCGATCGCGAGACCGAATCCGGCAGCGACGACCCCGAGGTTCGCCGCACCAGCCGCGACACCGGACAAGCTGATGGCTGTCGCAATCCCGACAGTCGAGATCGGCGAGACGATAATGAGTGAGAACGCCATGGCGATCAGAATTCCCATGAGGACCGGTTGCAGGTCAGTCATTGTCATGATGAGTAGACCGATATACGTCGTGATCTGGGAGATGTACGTCAGTAGGAAAGTACCGATGCCTCCTGCGACGACAATGATGGTCATCGGCATAACAATGACCGTATACGTTTTCAAGTGGGGAGCGAGTTTCATGACAAGAAGTGTAGCGATTGCAGCGGTAACACCAGCTGTGATCACGTCCCCGATGCCGGCCATCACAAAAGCCCCTTCGTCGATTCGGACGGCACCGCTACCGACATACGTCGCAATCGCGATGGTCCCGGTTTCGAGAATCGATCGTCCGAACTGCATGGCGACCGCTAGCCCGATAATGGCTGGCAGAAGCCGCATCGCAATTGTCGTCGCATCCAATATGAATTGAAGAGACGGAAAATACGGAAGTATGGCTTTCGTTAATTCACCGAGCAAAGCGCTCGGGATGAGGGCGATCAGAATTGCCATGCTGAGACCGTTTAAGACGTTCATCGTGAACTGTTTCATCGTACCTGTTGCTTGTTCCGTCATCATTCATTCACCTGTCCTTCTTCTTTGCTGTTATGTACAAAAGCGATAAAGTTAGAACCCATATTATTCCTCTCTACAGAAAGAGTCAAGAGAATCATTGAAAAATTCTGAAATTTCATCAAAGCACGATTTTTGAATGAGAATCCATCGCCCCTTATAATGACAAGAGAGGTGAGAAGAATGATTACAGACGGATTCTTATATATATACGCCCCGATGTGTGGTACATGCGCTGTGGCGGAAAAAATGTTGACGGTCGTCGAAGCGGTCGACCCTGAAATTAAAATCGAAAAGCGAGATGCGAACTATATCCCAAAAGAGCTAGAAGCCTACCAAGTGATGAGCGTACCCGCCTTGTTGAAGCTTGAAAATGGCGAGGTTCAAGATCGATTGTACGCGTTTCAGAATGTGCAACATGTCCTCTCTTTCATGAAATGAGAGAGGAACATTAGAATAATCTGAAAATTTTAAATAATCAGTTGACACAGAAAGTTCACGAATGGTATATTCATTACAACATCTTACTTGAACACAAAATAGGACGCGATATTCCCGATATCAAGACGTTTTGGCGAAGCCGCTGCTACCTTTATACGAATACACGTCAGTCTTCCCTTCGATTGTCCCCCAAAAAAATCAAGCGAAGAAAGACGTTCCGTATAATTGCACGGTCCAAGCCAAGATCGAGTGATGATTGGTGAATCTCCCCCATGTAAGGATGTAAATCTTGAACGGGCAAAAGATTTTCATCTATGGGCTGTCCTTCCGTGACTCAAGGTGCTACGTTCTGTGTCGTCCTCGGACGGCACCTTTTTTTAATTTTTTTGAAAAAAGGATTTGACAGCAGAAAAAGCTGTCGCTATGATAAAGCTAATCGAATACACAACACTCTTATCAAGAGAGGCTGAGGGACTGGCCCTATGACGCCCAGCAACCGCGGAGCAATCCGAAATGGTGCTAATTCCAGCAAGGTGAGAAACCTTGACAGATGAGAGCAATCGTTGTCCGTACGATAAAGTGCGCACGTTTGCTCAAACGTGCGCGCTTTTTTTGTTGTCAGGAGGGAAAGGTATTGATTCAATTACGAAACGTCGCCAAATGGTTCGATACGAAGAATGGTCGTGTCCAGGCGGTCGATGATGTGTCATTAACAATTGATCGCGGTGAAATTTTTGGAATAATCGGATATTCGGGAGCGGGGAAATCGACGCTCATCCGATTACTCAACCGTCTCGAGTCACCGTCAAGCGGTGAAATCGAGGTCGCCGGGAATGAGCTCACGAAGCTCAGCCCGAAAGAACTACGAGGGGTTCGCAAGAACGTCTCGATGGTCTTCCAGCACTTTAATCTTTTGTGGTCGCGCACGGTCGCAGAAAACATCAGCTTCCCACTCGAACTGATCGGGGTACCGGCAAGTGAGCGGAAACGACGCGTCCAAGAACTCGTCGAGCTCGTAGGTTTGGCTGGTCGTGAGGACAGCTATCCATCGCAACTGTCGGGCGGTCAAAAACAGCGAGTCGGGATCGCCCGCGCGCTCGCTACAAATCCTGAGGTTCTCCTCTGTGACGAAGCGACAAGCGCGCTCGACCCGAAGACGACGGATTCGATTCTCGAACTGCTCGTCAGCATCAATAAGAAGCTCGGATTGACGATCGTCCTCATCACGCATGAGATGCATGTCATCCAAAAGATTTGTCACCGTGTCGCCGTGATGGAGGCCGGAAAAATCGTTGAGACCGGTCAAGTCTCGGACGTGTTCCAACATCCGGAGCAACCGATCACGAAAGAATTCGTCAAGCAAATCGGGGCGGTCGACGATCTATCGCTCACGTTCGAACACCTTAAAGAACGGTATCCGAGCGGTCAAATCGTCAAATTGAAATTCTTGAACGAGACGGCAGAACAACCGATTTTGTCTGACGTCCTCAAGACGCATGACATCGGATTCAACATCATCGGCGGGAACGTGACCCAGTCACAAGTCGGTGCGCTCGGTACGCTATTCATCCAACTGATTGGGGAAGCAAGTGAAATCGATCGTGCCATCGCGTCGATTCGTTCGCAATCCGTAGAAGTGGAGGTGGAAAGCGATGTTTCCTAACGTAGATTGGCAAATTATGATGGAGCAGACTTGGGAGACGTTATACATGACGCTCGTCGCAGGTGTGGCGACGTTTGTGATCGGACTGGCTTTAGGTTTGATTCTCTATATTACAAACGAATCGCTTTTATTGAAGAATCGTCCGATTTACGTCTTCGTCAGCGCGATCGTCAACGTGTTTCGTTCGATCCCGTTCATCATCTTAATTATCTTACTCATCCCGTTCACGTTGTTCCTACTCGGTACGATGCTCGGTTCGACGGCGGCGCTTCCGGCACTCATCATCGGAGCGGCACCGTTCTATGCTCGGATGGTCGAACTTGCGCTTCGTGAAGTCGACCGTGGGGTCATTGAAGCGGCCGAATCGATGGGAGCGACAAAATGGCAAATCATCTACAAAGTCTTGATTCCAGAAGCTCTTCCGGCAATCGTATCGGGACTCACGGTGACCATCGTAGCAATCGTCGGTTACACGGCGATGGCGGGGGTCGTTGGGGGTGGCGGACTCGGGAACTTAGCCTTCTTGGAAGGATTCCAACGCTCACAAAACGACGTCACGTTCGTGGCGACGGTGCTCATCTTGATCATCGTGTTCGTCATCCAATTCATCGGTGACCGACTCGTCACAAAGATAGATAAACGTTCAGCATAATCACACATATACCATTTGGAGGGATTCATTATGAAAACTTGGAAAACAGTACTCGGATTGACAGCATTATCAGCATTCACGGTTCTCGCGGCTTGCGGCGGGGAAGAGGCAGAAACAGGTTCTGGCGATGACAAAACATTGATCGTTGGTGCGTCAAACGTACCGCACGCTGAGATTTTAGAGCACGTACAAGAAGAATATGAAGCAAAAGGTTACAAACTCGAAATCAAGAAGTTCCAAGACTACGTGCTTCCGAACAAGACGCTCGCGAGCGGGGAGCTCGATGCGAACTACTTCCAACACGAACCATACCTCGAGTCACAAATGGCTGAGAACAAAGACTACAAATTCGCATCAGCAGGTGGCGTGCACATCGAGCCGATCGGTGTCTACTCACAAAAATACAAATCGCTTGACGAGCTTCCTGAAGGAGCGGAAATCATCATGAGCTCATCGGTCGCTGACCACGGACGAATCCTTACGATGCTCCAGTCAGAAGGTCTCATCACGCTTGCGGAAGGCAAAACGGTCGATGCGACAGTCGCTGACATCGTCGACAACCCGAAAGACTTGAAATTCAAGACGGACGTGGAAGCAGCACTTCTTCCAACGGCTTACAACAATGGAGAAGGCGATGCGGTCCTCATCAACACGAACTATGCGATCGATGCAGGTCTCAACCCACTCGAAGATGCGATTGCACTCGAAGGGGAAGATTCACCATACGTCAACTTGATCGTCACGCGTGAAGGGGACGAAGAAGACGAGCGCGTCAAGGCACTCCTCGAAGTATTGACGTCTGAAGAGACACAACAGTGGATCTTGGACGAATACAAAGGTGCGGTCGTACCGGTCAAACAATAAGTCATTTCGACTCAGGAGACTTCCTCCTGGGTCTTTTTTTGTCTAGTGTTCTTTCATAAAGAGAAGTACACTACATATATGAAAGAAAAGGGGGGATTTGGATGAAGCTCAGACAGATTCATCCACTGACGTGGGGCGTCCTGTTCGGGACGTTTTTTGCACGACTGGCGACGTTTTTTGTCATGCCATTTTTTGCGATCTATCTAGCTACGCTCGGCTTTTCAGCGAGTGTGATCGGAACGATCTTTGCCGTGACGGCACTTTCAGGTCTGTTCATGAGCTTCTTTGGGGGGACACTCTCTGATCGGTATGGACGAAAACAGCTCATGTTGATCGGGATCGTGCTGAATGCCGTCACGTTCGCTGGTCTCGCACTTGCGACGGAACTGTTTTGGTTTTACATGCTATCGATGTTGATGGGGATGTCGCGATCATTCCTAGAACCGGCTTCGCGTGCACTCATCAGTGATACGACGCAGGCAGATCAGCGGGTCATCGTCTATAATGTCCGTTACTTCATGATCAATATCGCCGCGGCCATCGGACCACTCTTGGCGGTCGTCTTGTCACTCACTGGTGTGAAGACTGCATTCTTCGTCGTGACGGCTGTCTACATATTATACGGGATCATTATATCTATCTTGTTTTACAAATATCCGTTTGAAGAAGGGGATGGGGTCAAGGCACGCCCGCGCTTGACGGAGACGTTTCGTGTCCTGAGAGATGACCGGACGTTTCGGGCGGTGATTATTGGGATGATTTTCGCGATTATCGGCTATAGCCAGTTCAATTCGACGCTTCCGCAATTCATCGCGTTACGCGACGGACTTGAGGATGGTTCGAGATTGTTCGCCTATTTATTGACGACGAACGCCATCACGGTCCTCGTCGTCCAATATCCGATCATGCGTTTCGGGATTCGTGTCTCTCCGATCAAGTCACTCTTCTTCGGGATTTCGACGTTGTCATTCGGACTTTTGCTCATCGGATTTGCGACGGTCGAATGGGTACTCTTTGTCGCGATGGCCATCTTTACCGTCGGTGAGGTGTTGATGTTCACCATGACGGACGTCTTGACGGATGAACTCGCGCCGGAACATTTAAGAGGGACGTATTTCGGGGCAATGGGATTGACATCACTCGGTCAGACGATCGGACCGATTATCGGTGGCGTGTTACTCGATACATTCGGTCAGTCATCGCTTCCTGTATTCGGAAGTTTGGCGCTCTTGACGGGGTGTGGTGCCTTCTTCTTCGCGGCTGCCGTACGAGAGCGGAAAGCAGTCCTCGCACTCGTCGAAGAGAATGCCGGATAATGTCTTGATTTCCTACTATTAGCATTCTCAACTTTTATCATTCTATTGAGAATGAATTCTAAGGTGAGTCGCTTGAAATAAAAAAATGACTAGTCTAAGATTAGAATATATCTAATCTACGCCATTCACTATGGCGAGAAAATACGGAAGGGGTATCCGAATGTCTAACGTACCACAAATGAAAATTGATGACCTCCGCGTCTCAATCGAAGGAAAAGAGATTGTCAAAGGTCTTAACCTAGAAATTAAAGGTGGCGAAATTCATGCCATCATGGGTCCTAACGGGACTGGTAAATCAACACTCGCATCAGCACTCATGGGTCATCCACTTTATGAGGTCACTGGGGGAAGCGTCGAATTAAACGGCGAAGATGTCCTCGAGATGGAAGTCGACGAGCGCGCACAAGCAGGGATGTTCCTTGCGATGCAGTACCCGGCTGAAATCAGTGGTGTCACAAACGCGGACTTCTTGCGTTCGGCAATCAACTCACGTCGTGAAGAAGGTCAAGAAATCTCGCTCATGAAGTTCATCCGTGAACTCGATGCGAAGATGGAGCTTCTCGAAATCCCTTCAGAAATGGCACACCGTTATTTAAACGAAGGATTCTCAGGCGGTGAGAAGAAGCGTAACGAAATTCTTCAAATGATGATGATTCAACCGAACATCGCCATCTTGGATGAAATCGACTCAGGTCTTGATATTGATGCCCTTAAAGTCGTTGCCAAAGGCGTAAACGAAATGCGTTCAGAAGAGTTCGGCTGCTTGATCATCACGCACTACCAACGTCTCCTCAACTATATCGAGCCAGACTTCGTACACATCATGATGGACGGGAAAATCGTCATGTCTGGTGGTAAAGAGCTCGCACAGCGACTCGAGGCAGAAGGTTACGACTGGGTGAAGCAAGAACTCGGAATGACAGTAGACACAGAAGCGTAAGGAGGCTGTACGATGACCGTACAATTTGAATTGGATGCACAAGCGTTGTCGGCACGTGCAGAAGCGCTCGGCGGACCAGCATGGATGGTCAACCGTCGTAAAGAGGCAGCAGAACTTGCGCCGACACTTGCTTTGCCAAAAGTTGAAAAAATTAAGATTGATAAGTGGGACTTCACAGCGGGAGATGTCGAGCTCGAACAAAAAGACGGCTTGACAGCGGACATCGAATCACTCCTCGGAGACCACCGGACAAACGTGCTCGTTGAACGCAACGGTCATGTCGTCTATAACGAATTGTCGATGCCTGAAGGCGTTTTGTTCATGGGAATCAAAGAAGCGATGGAGCAACATCCGGAGCTCGTTGAGAAATACTTCATGACTGAAGGCGTACGTGTCGATGAAGAACGTCTTTCGGCGTTGAATGCTGCCCTCACAAACGGTGGTGCATTCATCTACGTACCGAAAAACACGCAATTGAAAGATCCGCTTCAAGCCATCTTCACGATGGAACAGGCGAACGGTGCCCTCTATCACCACACGATCCTCGTCGCAGACGAAGGCAGTGAAGTGACATACATCGAAAACTTCCTTTCTGGCACGAATGAACCGCATACGGTCAACGTCGTGACGGAAGTATTCGCTGGAGAGAACGCGAAAGTCGTCTTCGGTGGTGTCGATCAGCTCGCTGAATCAGCACTTACGTTCATGAATCGTCGCGGTGTCGTCTATGCGAACGGTCGCCTCGATTGGGCGCTCGGTCACATGAACGACGGGAACTCGGTCGTCGAGACGAAGACTCACCTCGTCGGCGACAACACGTATTCAGATACAAAAGCTGTGACAATCGGTCGCGGTGCACAGAAACAAAACTTCAACATTCGTACCGACCACTTCGGAAAAGCATCTGAAGGGTTCATCTTGATTCACGGTGTCCAAAAAGACGCAGCCACTGCAATCTTCAGCGGGACATCGATGATTCACCACGGTGCGTCAAAATCGAACGGTGTACAAACAGAGCGCGTCTTGATGCTCTCTGAAAAAGCACGTGGGGATGCCAACCCGATTCTTCTTATCGATGAAGATGACGTTATGGCAGGTCACGCAGCGTCTGTCGGTCGTGTCGATGATGTTCAATTGTACTACTTGATGAGCCGTGGTTTGTCTCGCCAAGAGGCAGAGCGTTTAATCATCCACGGATTCTTGACGCCTGTCGTCGAAGAACTCGCAATCGATTCGGTCAAAGACCGTCTCCGCGAAGTCATCGAAGGGAAAGTACGTTAAGATGTTGAACGCCTCGATTCGTGAACAGTTTCCGATTTTAGATCAGGAAATCAATGGACACCCGCTCGTTTATCTTGATAGCGCGGCGAGCTCACAAAAGCCGCTCGCTGTCATCGAGGCGATCGAGGACTATTATCGTCGCAACCATTCGAACGTGCATCGTGGCGTCCATACGCTCGGGACGCAAGCAACGGATGCGTATGAAGGAGCACGTGAACGCGTCCGCTCATTCATCCATGCGGCGGTTCCTGAAGAAATCATTTTCACTCGTGGAACGACGACGGCCATCAATTTGGTCGCATCGAGCTACGGAGATGCGAATGTCGGTGAAGGCGACGAGATCGTCCTCACTCCGATGGAACATCATGCGAACTTAATCCCATGGCAACAACTCGCCAAGCGAAAAGGCGCGACACTTCGATACGTCGAGCTCACGTCGGACGGACGTGTCACACTCGATGCGGTTCAAGCGGTGTTATCAGACCGGACGAAAATCGTCGCGATGAGTCACGTCTCGAACGTACTCGGGACGATTAACCCGATTGCCGAAGTCGCTCGACTCGCGCATGAGTTGGGTGCCGTCATGGTCGTCGATGCCGCGCAAAGTGCACCGCACCGAAAACTTGACGTCCAAGCACTCGACTGTGACTTCCTCGCCTTTTCTGGACATAAGATGCTCGGACCGACTGGGATTGGTGTCTTATATGGGAAGAAGCAACTCCTCAAGAACATGGAGCCGGTCGAGTTCGGTGGCGAGATGATTGACTATGTCGATTTATATGAATCGACGTGGAAAGACATCCCGTACCGTTTCGAAGCGGGAACACCGATTATCGCCGGAGCGGTCGGACTTGCGGCAGCCATCGATTTCTTAGAAGAAATCGGTCTTGAAAACGTCGAAGCACACGAACGTGAACTCGCGTCTTATGCAATCGAGCAGATGAAAACGATTGAAGGGATCGAGATTTACGGTCCTGAAGATCGCGTCGGTCTCGTCACGTTCAACTTGAAGGACGTTCATGCGCACGACCTCGCGACTGTGCTCGACATGCAAGGTATCGCGGTTCGTGCCGGTCATCACTGTGCACAACCACTCATGCGTCTTTTGAAGCAATCATCGACGGCACGGGCGAGCTTCTATTTGTATAACACAAAAGAAGAAGTCGACCGCTTCATCGAGGGATTACGTCAAACGAAGGAGTATTTCAATTATGAGTTTTAATAATCTCGACATGTTGTACCGCCAGGTCATCATGGATCACTATAAAAACCCAAGAAACCGTGGCGTCATCGAAGATGGCGTGACGGTGGACTTGAACAACCCGACGTGTGGGGATTCGCTTCGTCTTCAACTACAGGTCGAAGACGACATCGTCAAAGATGCGAAGTTTGAAGGGGAAGGCTGCTCGATCAGTCTCGCCTCGGCATCGATGATGACCCAAATCGTCAAAGGAAAAACAGTAGAAGAGGCGCTTCAACTCGCCAACATCTTCTCTGAAATGGTTCAAGGCAAAGAGTACGACACGGATACGTTTGACCTCGGTGATATCGAGGCGCTCTCAGGCGTATCGAAATTCCCGGCTCGAATCAAGTGTGCCACGCTCGCGTGGAAGGCGCTTGAAAAAGGAGTAGACGAGGACGCGTAAGGAGAAGGAGGAGACCGATATGGCAAAGAACATGCCGGAAATTGGCGATTATAAATACGGCTTCCATGATCGGGACGTTTCGATTTTCCGTTCAGGCCGTGGCTTGACGACAGAAATCGTAGAGACGATCTCACGCATGAAAGAAGAGCCACAATGGATGCTCGACTTCCGTTTGAAGTCGTTGGATCACTTCAACAAGATGGCGATGCCGACATGGGGCGGAGACCTCTCGGCACTTGATTTCGACGAAATCACGTACTATGTCAAACCATCTGAAAAGACAGAACGCTCATGGGATGAGGTACCAGAAGAAATCAAACGTACGTTTGACAAGCTCGGTATCCCAGAAGCAGAGCAAAAATACTTGGCAGGTGTCTCGGCTCAGTATGAGTCTGAGGTTGTCTACCATAGCATGCAAGAAGACTTCGAAGAAAAAGGTGTCATCTTCAAAGATACAGACACAGCCCTCAAAGAAGACGAAGAGATCTTCAAAGAGTACTTCGGGAAGTTGATTCCGCCGACGGACAACAAGTTTGCGGCCCTCAACTCAGCTGTTTGGTCGGGTGGCTCGTTCATCTATGTACCAAAAGGCGTAAAACTTGAGCAACCGCTCCAAGCCTACTTCCGCATCAACTCGGAAAACATGGGTCAATTCGAGCGTACGCTCATCATCGTCGACGAAGGCGCATCGGTTCATTACGTCGAAGGATGTACGGCACCGGTTTACACAACGAACTCGCTTCACTCAGCGGTCGTTGAGATCTTCGTCAACAAAGATGCATATTGCCGTTACACGACGATCCAAAACTGGGCGAACAACGTCTACAACTTGGTAACGAAACGTGCAGTTTGTGAAGCGGGTGGATCGATGGAGTGGATCGATGGAAACATCGGATCGAAACTCACAATGAAATACCCAGCTGTCATCTTGAAAGGGGAAGGCGCACGTGGGATGACACTCTCAATCGCCCTCGCTGGTAAAGGACAGCACCAAGACGCTGGCGCTAAAATGATTCACCTCGCACCAAACACGTCGTCGTCTATCGTCTCAAAATCGATTTCGAAACAAGGCGGAAAAGTATCGTACCGTGGAATCGTCCACTTCGGCCGTAAGGCGAAGGGCGCACGCTCGAACATCGAGTGTGACACGCTCATCATGGACAACGAGTCGACTTCAGATACGATCCCGTACAATGAAATCTTGAACGACCAAGTGTCGCTCGAGCACGAAGCGAAAGTCTCAAAAGTGTCAGAAGAGCAACTCTTCTACCTCATGAGCCGTGGAATCTCGGAAGAAGAAGCGACAGAAATGATCGTAATGGGCTTCATCGAGCCATTCACAAAAGAATTACCAATGGAATATGCGGTCGAAATGAACCGTCTCATCAAGTTCGAGATGGAAGGTTCGATTGGATAATCGCTTAACACCAGTATTTTAAGGGCTGTTTTGAGGTCTAGTTTTGTTCTAGTCCTCAATCAGCCCTCATTTTTTTCTTTTTCAAATAATAAATAAAATTGGAATTACATAAGTTAACTTATGTTTTTAGAATGCATTAGTTTTAGTGATTAAGACCGAATGCTCTAGTACCGAGTTTATCTATATAGTTCATTTCTTCTTTTAATATTTGTACCTTTGTTACGTTTGTTGGGAAAGTTTGAAGAATACTATATCTAAAATTATTTATTCGTTCTGGATCATTTTTTAAAATATTTTAAAGTTCTATATTATTTCCGTGTCCATTCTGAGCGTATGTTTTCCACCTTCCGAGTAGACCTTCTTTTCCGTATGAACTTCCAACATATTGCTTACCGTCAGTAGTATCTACTATTAAATATATGGCATTAACTGATGAAAGTAATTTATGCCATATCATATTTGAAATAGGATCTTCTGTCATTCTTTTTAGTTCGTTATGAAATAATTTAACTTCGTTATATCCTGGGAATTCTCTTACAAAGGCTTTAGGTAAGATTTGAACAACTTCTTTTATACTAGTATCTAATCCTACACACCATGCTTGACCTACCTCATTCCAGTTGATAACTACTTTACCTTCAAAATCCTCAAATCCAGTCTTTTTTTCTAAGTCATAATAGTATTTGCTGTTAGTTTTTGCTTTGCCCCTAAATGATACTGACTTATCTTTTGGAAATCCGTTTATTATTTGCATACTTTTTACCTCATAAACTCCAATGAAAAGTGCCTGTTTATTTGAGATTCCAATACAAGATACTATATATTCACAATTTGCAAATTGGTTTCTTTCTTGATGAGATTGATACAGCTCAAATTCTTTAATATCTTTTAGAAATAAATCATATACATTCACGTCTTCTCTAGTGTCTTTGTGCCTAACGATTTTAATCTTATGGTTTATGTCGAGACCTCTTAAAACTAACAATTCTTTTAAAGTTAGCATTTTCTCACCTCAAATTAATTAGTGTTAATATTTATAACCGTTTTAGAAGAACTTATTCCTAAAATGGTATTATTATCGTGAGTGATAATATTTTATGGATACAGACTCTTATCTAAATAGAGAATGGGCTAAAAATGATATGAAAATAAATATTGAAAAAGAGTAGAGTCGGGTATGCTAAAAAAGAGAAAGAATCATAGAAAGGATGGATACACATGTCACGTATTCCGCATAAAGATGAGATTGACCCGAAAGACATCACTCGCATCGCCGTCATCGGTGCAGGTTGGGTCGGCGTCAGTTTCGCCTATCAATTATCCACGGCTGCGCTTTGCGAGGAGCTCGTCCTGATCGACTCGAATCATGCCAAGGCAGAAGGAGAGGCGATGGACCTCAATCATGGGATCTCATTCGCCCCGACACCGGTCCGGATTTGGGCAGGGGACTACTCGGATTGTAAAGACGCAGATATCGTCGTCATCACGGCAGGAGCCGCACAAAAACTTGGGCAGACACGGATGGACCTCGTCGAGCAAAACGCCAAGGTCGTCCGCACCGTGACCGAAGACTTGATGAAGAGCGGGTTCGACGGCATTTTAGTCGTCGCGACGAACCCGGTCGATGTGATGGCACACGTCGCCTGGAAAGCATCGGGTTTACCAAAAGAACGCGTCATCGGTTCAGGGACGGTCCTCGATACAGCACGACTCCGTTACAAACTTGGAGACTATTTCGAACTATCGCCACGAAACTGCCACGCCTACTATATGGGGGAACATGGGGATACGGGCTTTGTCGCATGGAACAACGCACGCATCTATGGGAAGAGTATCGATGAACTATTGGCGGAGAACGAGAAATATCAGTTCGAAGACTTAGAAGCGATCTATGCGGACGTACGCGACGCTGCTTACCAGATCATCGAGCATAAGAACGCCGCCTATTATGCGATTGGGGTAGGCTTGCTTCGCATCATCCGGGCCATCGTCCGAAATGAAAACTCCGTCGTGACAATTGGCGCTCACCTAGACGGCGAGTACGGGGCGAGTGACGTGCATATTGGCGTACCGGCCTTGATTGACCGAAGCGGCATTCGTAAGATCATCGAGATTGAATTGACGAACGAAGAACAACAGAAGTTTGACGCCTCGGTACAAACTATCAAAGCAGGGATTGAGAAAGTCGAGCCCGCATCCTAAAAAAGATCCGACTGCTTAGGCAGTCGGATTGTTGGTTAAGACGCCTCTTCTTCGGCGATATCTTTCTTGTAATACTTCTCGGATGTGAAGAACTCGGTTGTCAATCGTTTCACTTCACCACTTAGAAGCAAGACGGCAATCATATTCGGGATGAGGATCATCGCTAGCATCAAGTCTAGGAAGTTCCAAATCATCTGAGCGCCTCCAATCGAACCGATGACAATCGAGACGATATAAACGGCCTTCATGATTTTTCCTGCCGTCAAACCGAATAAGTACTCGGCTTGTCGCGAGCCGTAAAAGATGATGACGATAATGGTCGAGAGGACGAAGAAGATGAGTGAGATGGTGACGAGTAAGCTTCCCGTGTAACCGAAGTATTCATTGAAAGCAATCGTCGTCAACGCTGCTGGGTCATCCATCGCTCCGTCTGCCGTCCAGACACCTGAAGACAAGACGACGAATGCGGTCGTGCTACAAATGATGAGCGTATCGATGACGATCCCGATGACGGCCCAGAACCCTTGGCGCACCGGATGGTCCGTCTGTGCCGCGGCGTGGGCAATAGGTGCCGTTCCAAGACCGGCTTCATTTGAATAGAGTCCACGGGCGAAGCCCCAACGAATCGTCTCAGCAACGGCGGCACCGGCAAACCCACCGAACGCGGCCATCGGCTCGAATGCATAAGAGAAGATGAGACTGAGAACGTTTGGAATCTCAGAGAAGTTCATCAAGACGATGACGAGTCCGGCTCCGACATAGACGAGTGCCATGCCAGGGACGACGATCTCGGTGACTTTCGCGATGCGCTTCATTCCGCCAAAGACGATGATGCCCACAAGAATAGCGACGACAATCCCCGTGATGAGCGTGTTCCCATTGAACGTCTCACGGACTGCCGAGCTGACAGCGTTTCCTTGTACCATGATACTCGGAATGAGTTCGATCATGAGAGCGAAGGCGAACCACGTCGCGAGCCACTTCCAACGAAGTCCTTTTGATATGTAGTAGACCGGTCCCCCGACAAATTCGCCGGCATCATTCTTCTCACGATAGTGCACGGCCAGTACGCTCTCTGAGAACTTGATGGCCATGCCGATGATAGCGATGACCCACATCCAGAAGATGGCACCCGGTCCCCCGAACATAATCGCTGCAGGTACACCGATGATGTTCGCGGCCCCGACTGTTGAAGAGAGGGCTGACGTCAACGCTTGTCTCGGACTGATGTCGCCTTCACCTTTCGGCTTTTTGAAAATGCTGCCGAATGTTTGCTTGAATATGTAGATGGGGTAACGAAACTGAAAGAAACCGAGCTTGATGGTGAGGAAGATACCGGATAAAACGAGTAACGAGATAATCGGTACGCCCCAAAGCCAGTCGGAAACGTTCGTGACAAGAGTAATAAATTCATTCATACAACCACTCCAATTCCATTATTTTACTTAAATACTGTTTCCTAAAGTAAGGACCTCTAAACATCTTTGACAAAATAAAGGAGGAAAATAGAATGAGAGTTGCTAAACGTTTGATTGTATCTGGACGTGTCCAAGGCGTGGGGTTTCGATATTTTTCACAGGAGACCGCGCAACGATTCGGCATCAAAGGATGGGTTCGCAATCTAAGTGACGGGACAGTCGAGCTACATGCGGAAGGAACCGAGCAAGAAATCGACGCCTTCGAGCAGACGTTGAAGGATGGCAATCGCTTTGTCGGTGTCGAACGAATCGAAGAGACGGAAGCGAACGATCAGGAATTTCGCTCGTTCGACATACGCTATTAACCGCTTACATCTCCCTACATGTGAAAGGGAGATTTTTTTGTGAAATCTACATTTCAAAAAATTAAACCTCGAATTTTGGAGATAGGGTGGTCAAACGATAGGAAGTGTGTATAATGAAATAGACCAAGCGATATATTGTCAGAAAATTTAGTTATTATTTTTTTGTTAAGTCGTTCGGAATATCAAGTGTATGGAGGTAGTTGTATGAAAAAATCGACATTGTTCCCGTTAGCGTTTACGATTTTTGCTTTATTCTTTGGGGCCGGGAACTTGCTGTTCCCACCTGAGCTCGGCGCCTTGGCGGGGGAAAACCTCGTACCGGCGATGATCGGGTTCGTCATTACGGGTGTCGGTTTACCGCTTCTTGCTTTGTTCGCAGTCGCTCGGGTCGGCGGTGGGACAGACCAAATTGCTCGTTATATTCCAAAGCGTCTCGCGCTTATCTTGACAGGATTGATGTATGTAGCCATCGGACCATTCTTCGGAATTCCGCGTACGGCTGCCGTCACGTATGAAATGGGACTCGTCCCGTTTCTCGATGCGCCTTCTACTTTGACACTCGCGATGAGTTCGACCGTCTTTTTCGGGTTGACGTTCTTCTTGACGCTCCGTGCTCAAAAGTTGATTGAAGTCATCGGACGCATCATCACACCAATCCTCTTGTTCTTACTCGCAGCGATTGGGATCACAAACCTCATCTCGCCTCTCGGAGAGCCTGGAGCTCCAGCGGAAGGGTTTGAGACATGGTTGGGCGCACTCGGCCAAGGTTTCCAACAAGGCTATTTGACAATGGATGTATTCGGGGCCCTCGTCTTTGGGGCAATCGTCCTCGTCACGTTGAAAGCAAATGGGTTGAGTGACCAAAAAGAAGCGTCTTCGCTCCTTCGTTCTGCAGGGATGCTTGCCGTTACCTGTTTGATGCTCGTCTATATCTCGCTCGGTTCGATCGGTGCGAATATGACAGTCGCAGAAGGAACGACGAGTGGCGCAAGCCTTCTCCAAGCGTTCGCAGGTACGTCTTACGGCCAAGTCGGAATGCTCGCACTCGGGTTAGCGGTCTTCCTCGCTTGTTTGACGACAGCAGTTGGACTCATCTCAGAGTTCTCACGCTTCATCAGCAACCAGTTTGATTCTCTCAAATATCATCATGTCGTCATCGCGACAACATTGTTTGGGTTCATGATCTCACTCGTCGGTTTGAGCTCGTTGATTCAAATCGCCGTGCCGCTTCTCACGCTCCTCTATCCGGTCATGATCGCACTCGTGCTCATATCGGTGACGGAACGACTTCAACGAAACCCCGGTGTGGCGATGAAAGCGACAATTTACACGGCGCTCGTGCTCTCGTTCTTTGAAACGTGGAACGGCATCCAGCCTTCTGCGGTTACTTCTTGGATTGGAAACTTACCAATGGCGGATATCGGACTTGCCTGGGCAGTTCCGACGATGATCGTCTATGCGATCACGCTTCTTCTTCCGAAAGGAACGTCACAAGAATCACTCGCTCAATCACGCATCTCATAAGTCTCGCCCATCCTTTAGTCAAGGATGGGCTTTTTTCTGTCTTATTGTTTGCCTGGATGTGAGCTCAAACAGTAAAATGGAAAGATGAAAAGGGAGTGACATTCGTTGACGACAAAACAAAAAAATCAATTGGCGATTCTCATGTTGAACATGTTTATCGCCGTCGCCGGATTTGGGATCATCATCCCGATTATTCCGGATTACTTAAAGATGATTGGCGAGGGAGGGACAGCCGCCGGACTCATGATTTCCGTATTTGCGGGTGCCCAGCTCGTCATGTCACCGATTGCCGGGAAATGGGCGGACGTCCACGGCCGCCGACTCATGATCATTCTCGGTCTGATCGGATTCACCATCTCGATGGGAGTCTTCTATCTATCAGATAATTTGACAATTCTTCTCGTCTCTCGTGCCATCGGGGGTGTTGGTGCAGCGCTTTTGATTCCTGCCATCTTCGCTTATGTGGCAGATATCACGACACTCGAGCAACGAGCTCGAGGAAACAGTTATATTTCCGCGGCAATGTCGCTAGGAATTGTAGTGGGACCAGGGATTGGTGGCTTTTTTGCTGAATTCGGCTTGAAGACACCGTTGCTCGTTTCAGCGATTGTATCGTTTATTGCTGTCATTTCGTCTGTGCTTCTTCTTAAGGAGCCTGACCGTGCTCCATACGTGGCGCCTAAGATTAAAGAGTCTTTACCGACGCAGCTAGTCATGTCGACGCGAAAACCGTACTTCTTCGTATTGGTCATCAACCTCGTCATGGCGTTTGGTCTGATGGCGTATGAATCGGTACTTGGGCTCTATGTCAGTGAGATGTTCAGTGCGACACCACAAGAGATTGCCATCATGGTAACCGGAACGGGGATTGTGAGTGTTATCGTTCAATTGTTTGCGGTGGACCGTCTCGTCGAATGGTTGGGTGAGACCAAGGTCGTACTTGCTTTCATCGCGCTCGCCTCATTCGGCTTCTTGTTATCTTTGTTCGCGGGTACGTATATGCTCTTCTTCGCAGTGACACTCGTGATTTTCTTATCGACATCTATTTTACGACCGGTGTTGAACACGCTCGTGTCGAAACTTGCAGGAAACGAGCAAGGTCTTGCCATGGGGATGAACAACGCTTATATGAGTATTGGGAATATTTTAGGGCCGACATTGGCGGGAATCGCCTTTGATATTGATATGCGCTATCCGTTCATGATGGGACTCGTCCTATTGCTCGTCACATACATGGGCACATGGAACTGGTCGAAACGGAAAGCGGCCGCCATTTCAGAATCGTAAAGGAGGACGCTATGATCTATGTAGGTGTGACCGGATGGGGTGACCACGATTTGCTGTATACGACCCCAGAAGAACGAAAACATAAATTATCGACATATGCGGGACATTTCCCGACTGTTGAAGTCGACTCGACCTTCTATGCGATTCAACCGGTGAAAAATTTCGAAAAATGGGATGGGGAAACACCAGATCATTTTCAATTCGTTGTAAAAGTTTCCAGGGAAATGAGCGGACATGATCGTGAGCCGAAAACGCCTCTGATTGAACTGTTTGAGCGTTATCGCGTCTCGGTCGACCCGTTAAAACGAGCGGGGAAATTACGGGCTGTACTTGTTCAATTACCGCCGTGGTTCGATGTGTCAAAGCCAAACCTGGATTATTTGCGAACGCTTCGTGCCGAGCTGTCAGATTACGAGATTGCCATCGAGTTCCGCAATCCGACCTGGTTCTCAGAAGCGTTCCGGGACCGGACGCTTCAATTTTTGACGGAGCAACGGTTCATCAACACGATTTGCGATGAACCGCAAACGAAAGAGAGCAGCATCCCGTTCGTACCGGTCGTGACCCATCCAGACGTGGCGGTCGTTCGTTTACACGGGCGGAATACATCAGGTTGGCTAAAGAAACCGGGAATGACGAGTCAAGAATGGCGGCATGTTCGCTGTCTGTATCGCTATAGCGAAGAGGAGCTTCAAGAATTGGCGACCTCACTTCGTGAGATTGACCGTGAAGCGAAAGACGTGTATGTATACTTTAACAACAACTCGGCTGGGGATGCAGCACCGAATGCAAAGCGACTCATTGAGATTCTTGGCCTTGAATATGAACTCGCGCCGAGACAAATCAGTTTGTTTTAGAAGGAAGGGATGGCCATGACGACACTGTCTATTTTTCATTACAACGATCTTCATTCAAAGTTCGACCAATGGCCGAAACTTGTTTCATTTCTAGAAGAACATCGGACTGACGACACGCTGTACTTTGATTTAGGAGATCATGCCGACCGCACCCACCCGGCGACCGAAGTGACACGTGGAAAGTTGAATGTTCGTTTGCTCGAGCAACTCCGTCCGACAGCCGTCACCATCGGAAACAACGAAGGGATCACTTTTCCTCATGATTGGCTAGCCGAACTGTATGACGAAGCGACATTTCCCATCTTACTTGGGAATGTATATGAAGCAGACGGGTCACGACCGAATTGGGTCGATGAGACGCTCGTTCTTGAGAAAGATGGTTTCCAAATCGGCCTGTTTGGTGTGACCGCTCCATATGAAGAGTTATACCCAGAGCTCGGCTGGCAGATTGAATCGCCTTACGAGGCGGCGGAGCGAGCGCTGAAACAGTTGGCGCATTGTGATGTCATCATCGCGCTCAGTCACCTTGGGTTCTTTGGAGACGAGCGATTAGCTGAAATGTTTCCTGAAATCGATGTGATTCTCGGTGCGCATACACATCATGTCTTAGATGAAGGTGTGATGACGAACGGTGTGTTGATTGCACAGGCCGGAAAATATGGGAAGTACGTCGGTGAAGTCACACTGACGCTTGGCGAGTCAGGAATCGTATCGAAAGAAGCGCGCCTTCACGAACTGTCTCAGCAATCGGATAGTCCAGACACGTTGGCCTTGTTGCATACAGAAGGGGCAGATGCCGAACGCCTTCTTGATGTCACGATTGCAGAGACGGATGGATACGCCTCCGATTGGTTCGGACCTTCTCCACTGGGCGACCTGCTCGTCGAAGGCATGGTCGAATGGTGTGCGGCGGATGTGGGGATCATCCCATCTGGCGTTGTGCTAGAAGGACTGGCGCCGGGTGGGGTGACGCTCAACATGTTGCATCGGATCTGTCCGCATCCAATCAATCCTTGTGTGCTGACATTGGACGGGGAGACGTTGGCGCGTTTCCTTCACGATGCCAATGAAGAAACGTTCACGAGTATGCATGTCAGAGGTCTCGGCTTCAGAGGTACCGTTCTCGGAGAACCGAGTCTCTATCAAATCGAACAGCGGGACGGTCAGACATATGTAATGGGGGAACGATTGGATTTAAATCGGACATATCGCGTCGCGACGGTCGATATGTTGACGTTCGGTCCGCTCCTTCCTTATTTGGCAGACCAACCGAAGCGATATTTCATGCCCGAACTTCTGCGGGATGTATTACGAGAAACAATCGTCGCCCGTCATGAAGTGATTCGAAAAGGATAGAGCGCATCGACGGGGGCATGCTATGATAACAGAGTGGAGGTGGGAACGATGATTCGAGTGAATCGCCACGGATATACCGTCTTGGAAGAAAAACGGGACGGGTTCGATGAAGAGGCGTTTATCGCACGCTATAGTGACGTGCTAGATAAGTACGATTACATCGTCGGTGATTGGGGGCATGGTCAGTTGCGATTGAAGGGATTCTATGAACCGCAATCCAAATTGGCGACCTATGAGAACCGAATTGATCACGTGATGGACTACGTATACGAATATTGCAACTTTGGATGTCCTTATTTCGTTTTGAAGAAGGAAACGGAAATCAACGAAGAAGAGAGTGGACCCGTCTTTGGGGGAACGAAACAAAAACTGAAGTTGAAACGGAAGTTCAACAAGACCGATGAATCAAATGTGTGAAGTGCTGAGCCGTCAGCACTTTTTTTATTACATTTGATTTCCAAATATTTCGTTTAGGTAAAAAGTCGTGACTTCCGGTTTTGAGGTTGGAAAAATGTGATAAATTGTCATTAAGGATAGTTTCGTCGTTTTTTGGTTTTGATAGTGAGGTGATTTGGATGCAACATGTACAGACGACCGTCGGGGATCGGGATGACGTCCATAATCGAATTCATAACTTCGGACTCGGGATATTGGCCATGTTCTTTTTTGGTTTCCATATCATGATGACCTTTTATTTTACGGCGGCAGTCATTCTATTTGAACTCTTTCATGTGTTGATCATCCGTCGCTTTGAATATGGCCATTCGTTCTTGCGAGGCCGTGTCTTCAAAGTCACATCTCACCTTGTGTTATCACTCGGGGTGCTGTTGTTGATCTTGTCCATGTCTCAGTTCTTTTTAGGCAATGTAATGATTCGCTAAGCGGAAAGGAAAAATTCCTTTCCCTTTTTTTATGTTTTTTGAAACGTATGGTCACCTTTTCACGTACACTAATAGAAAGACTACGAAAAAGGATGGATTACTATGAGATCTGAATGGAAACAACATGCACGACACGCCTTGAAAGGAAAATGGTGGTTGATGGCCGGATTGGCACTCTTGTTCGTCATCATCAACGGGATTCCCCAATCGCTCGCGCCTGAGATTGATCCGAATTCGACAGCGCCCCTTACATCGACAGACGCCACGTTAAGTCTTGTGTCGACCGTTCTTCAAATCTTGATTGCACCACTCACCATCGGTTGGTCATGGCTCGCACTCAACGTATCACGTGAAAAGGGTGCCTCGCTCTCGACAATGTTCAAACCGTTCCAAACACGTTACTTCAAACATGTCATCACGTCTTTTGTCATGAGCCTCTTTATCGTGTTGTGGACCTTGTTGTTGATTGTACCGGGAATCATCAAAGCCTTCTCGTACTCACTCACACCGTACATTTTGCGCGACCAGCCTGAACTTTCGGCACTCGAGTCGATCACAGAATCACGTCGTCTCATGGATGGGCACAAGATGGAAGCCTTCATGCTCGTCTTGTCCTTCTTTGGTTGGTTCCTCGTCGGGATCTTGACGCTCGGGATCGGATTCTTCTTCATCGGACCTTACTTCTCGACGACGTACGCGACGTTCTACGATTCGATTCGAGACAAGCAAGTTGATTCGAATGAGCCAGTGCACGGAACAGAACAAGGATTTTAAAGAAACAAACGCCTCGCTCAAGTGATTGAGCAAGGCGTTTTTGATTAGGCGTTGACTTCAGTTTTTTGTAAGTATGGTTTCAACGACAAGTGGTGTTCGGCCACGACTTTACGAATCGTACGTGTCTTCGAGCGCATGACGAGTGATGTCGTCTCGACGATATCATCTGTTAAGAATTTGACGCCATCGAGCAACTCACCTGACGTGACACCTGTTGCGGCGAAGATACAGTCATCACTCTTGACGAGGTCGTCGAGCGTGAGGAGTTGGAGCGGATCAACAATACCCATCGAGATGACGCGTGCAGATTCTTCTTCATTCATCGGGTGAAGACGGGCCTGCATGTCTCCGCCAAGCGCTTTGACAGCTGCAGCCGTGATGACGCCTTCAGGAGCACCGCCTGTACTGATGAAAATATCAATCGGATTTGTTTTGACGGCAGCTGCGATTCCGGCCGAGACATCGCCATCCTCAAACAATTTGACGCGTGCGCCGACGTTCATGACGGCTTGGCGAAGGTGTTCGTGGCGATCGCGGTCTTGCATGATCACCGTCACTTCTTCAATGCGTTTATTGTTATATTTTGCTGCTTTTTCGATGATCGACTCGAGTGGTTCATCGAGCGAGACTTTTCCTTTTAAGTTCGGCCCAACGACGAGCTTATCCATGTACATATCTGGTGCGTGGAGGAGGGCACCTTCATCCGCAACAGCGATGACGACCATCGCATCTCCGAGTCCTTTTGCGACAATGGATGTACCTTCGAGCGGATCAACGGCGATGTCGACTTTCGGACCGAACGTCGTACCGAGTTTTTCCCCAATGTAGAGCATCGGTGCCTCATCGAGCTCACCTTCTCCGATGACGACCGTCGCATCCATGTTCACTGTTCCGAGAACTTCGCGCATCGCTGACGTAGCTGCGTCATCGGCTTCATTCTTTTGCCCACGTCCGATCCATTTCGAAGATGCGAGTGCTGCGGCTTCCGTTGCTCGTACGATTTCTAATGCTAATTCACGTTCCATAGTGTTGTACCCTCCACGTTATCTCTATTAAATGTGTTATACTTTTTACGGCTTAAATCCGTTGATTAGTGTATCACAATTTTATAAATGATGTAAATAGGACAGATTCTTTTCTCCTGACCGAAAAAGCATTAGTATTAACAGCAGGGGGGATCATCATGTATTTTGTGAATAGAGAGAAGATTAATCAGACACTGGAACAAATGGAAACGATGTTAGCGCACACCGATCAATTGAGCGGGGATGCGTTCACAGTAGAACTTGCGAAACAACGAATGGCTGTCCTCCTGATAGAAGGGGTCATCGACGTAGGGAACTCGATGATTGACGGATTCATCATGCGAGACCCGGGTAGCTATGAGGATATTGTCGACATTCTGCTCGATGAACGCGTGCTCGATGAGAAGACGGGTAATGCCACCAAGGCGCTCGTCGGATTGCGTGCATACTATGTCCGTGAGTTCGTCGATGCAGAGGCATCACGCTTCGATGAATGGGTGAAGACGTCGAAACAAGACTTCACAGCGTTCTCCACGCAAGTTCGTCACTACTTAGAGGTCGAACTTGGACCAGTGTCCGCATTCTTGCCAGAAAGCGAGTGATTGGATGGAACCGATAAAAGGATATTTGTTTGATTTAGATGGTACGATGTATGCAGGAATAGAGCCCGTTCAAGCTGCTGTCGATTTTGTAAACGAGTTAGAAGCTACGGGCGTCCCATACTTATTCGTCACGAATAACGCCTCGATGACACAACAGCAGATTGCGGATAAGTTGATTTCAATGGGGGCAAATGTGAAGGCAGAAAACGTGTTAACGAGTGCGATGGCGACGGCTTTTTATATTGAGAAGATGTCACCGGGGGCAAGCGTTTATATGATTGGCGAAGACGGACTCCGACTCGCCTTAGAATCTCGTGGGTTCCACGTCACGGACGAACCGAAAGCGGACTATGTGGTCATCGGTCTCGACCGTCACATTACGTATGAGAAGTTGGCGCGAGGGGCGATCGCCATTCGTTCGGGAGCCCGATTCATTTCGACGAATGGGGATATCGCCATTCCGACAGAACGAGGGTTTTTACCGGGGAACGGGTCGCTCACATCCGTGTTGACGGTGACGACAGAAAAAGAACCATTCTTTATCGGGAAGCCAGAACCGGTCATGATTGATATTGCACTCGACATGATTGGATTGACGAAAGAGGATGTCGTGATGGTAGGGGATAACTATCATACAGATATTCTATTCGGGATCAATGGGGGAATCCGTACACTTCACGTCAACTCAGGTGTACACGGTCCAGCATTTATTCAAGAACAAGAAAAACTCCCGACCTATATGGTTGAGAGTTTAAATGAATGGAAGCATGAAAAAAAGGGATGACGAATGTCTCCCTTTTTGCTTAGAATACTTGTTCTACTTCGACGATGCCTGGTACTTCTTCGATGAGTGCACGCTCAATACCGGCTTTTAGCGTGATTGTTGAAGACGGGCAGCTGCCGCAAGCACCCATCAAACGGAGCTTGACGATGCCTTCTTCGACATCAACGAGTTCGACGTCTCCGCCGTCACGAAGCAAGAACGGACGCAATTTATCGAGCACTTCTTGGACTTGATCAAACATTTCCATGGTATCTACCCCTTTCTCGTTCTACTTTATTCTAGCAAGTTTGAGAGTGTTTCTCAATCATTTACGCTGAGCGTTTCGTCATCGGGAGTGGGGAAGATTTTTGTATAATGGTTTCGAGGGGGAATGAATATGAAAATCACGGTTTATGGGGCAGAGGTTCAATGTGCCAGTTGTGTCGGTGCACCGAGTTCGACCGAGACGTATGAGTGGTTGCAAAGTGCGCTCGGACGCAAGTATCCGGAGCAGTCCTTTTCTTTCGAGTATATCGATTTCGAACAGAGTGAGGACGAGTTTGCCCAGGCGCTTAAAGACGATGAATGGTTTTATCCGCTCGTCTTGCTCGACGGAGAAGTGATTGACGAAGGGGTCGTTCAGTTACGAAAAGTGTATGCGGCAATTGAGGCGAAACAAGGATCCGTCAATCATATAAAATAGTGAGCAAGTGGACGAACCATGCGATAGCAAGGTTCGTTTTTTGTTTACCTATAATTCAGAAAAAGATTTTACAACTTTTGTCTCTCGGGCTAAACTGAACATAACTTGTATAAATTTTATAATATTTTGAAAATTAATAAACCTGTTTATTAAAGGAGGACTATTTGATGTTTGCCCGAAAACGAAATATGCCGATCCATTTAGACACCTCGTCCCAAATGGAGCACTTGTTGATCGCACTTCCCGATGAGTTGGAACGACAACGTCAGTTGATTCGTCTCGAACGTGAGGATTTAGCTTATTTACGTGCGTATCAACAGGAATTACGTCAATTGACACCTCGGTTGGTTGATGTGTTTTATGAAGAGCTCGAAAAGATCGACGAGATGAGAGAGTTGATTCGGCAACATTCGTCATCGGACAAACTAAAACTCACTCTTTCTAACCATATAATGGAGATGTTTGAAGGGAAGTTGAATGAAGCATATATCAATCGACGTCTCGCCATCGCCAAACGGCATTATCTGATCGGTCTGAAAGGGAAATGGTATATGGCGGCCTTCCAAAAAATATTCGAGACGCTCGTCTTATCGATTCAACATGAGCAGCTCGATGCGGACTCGAAAATGAGGTTGATGATGGCCGTCTCGAAAATCTTTAACTTCGAGCAACAAATCGTGCTCGAGATGTTTGACGATGAAGCAGACGTCGTTCGTGACCAGATGCAACACGTGAAAGATGAAATCAGTCAAACGATTCAGCAGGCGAGTGAAGATTTGGCCGCCCTCTCACAAGAAGTCATGGCTAGTTTTCAGTCGATGAATGAGCGGGCAGATGATATGAAGCATTCAAGTTCACTCACGCAGACAAAGCTACGGACGGTACTTCACTCTTCAGTGAGTGGGAAAGACACGATTTTGTCGGAGGCGGGACGCCTTGATGAAATCGCGCGTGACCTCTCCGATTCAGCTCAGGAAATCAAGGCGCTCGAAAGATTGATGAACGAGATCATGACGATTGCGGATTCGGTCAAACAAATTGCCAACCAGACGAACCTACTTAGCTTGAATGCCGCGATTGAAGCAGCACGGGCAGGCGAGCAAGGGAAAGGATTCCAAGTCGTCGCTTCCGAGGTACGGACGCTCGCGAGTCAATCGAAACAAGCGGCAGAAGAGGTGGAGGATTTGGTGAAGCGTCTCACGAACCAGATGGAAGAGACTTCGAGCCGCGTCTTATCGACCGAGCAAGAGATGAAGCAGACGATGGGACGGATCAATGAAGTGACGGATGCCTTCCTCCAAATTTCGGGTGATTCGGAGCATGCTGACGGGCAGATGGGGAGTCTTGCCGGTGATATCGATGAGATTGTGGAATCCATTGCCGAACTCAAGCGTGCCACGACCCAGATTGCGACGTCTTCGACACGGTTGATGGATACCGCACAACGATTGTAAGTGGTCAAATGATAAAAAAGACGAATCAGGTCGCATGACACGACTTGATTCGTCAATTAGTGAAGTCGAGCGAAGGGACTCGACTTTTTTTTATTTAGAGAAGCTGGAACGATGACGTCGCTGAACCAGCCGTGTAGCCGGTAAGCGTCGCATCAGACTTCACTTGATACGTTCCGCGTTGTGACCAAGAATTCGTCGAGAGTGTGAATGTGATGGCTCCTGATGAATTCGTCTTGCCTGTACCGACAAGCGTCGTACCGTTCGGTTGTGTGACCGTCACACGAACATCGGCGTTTGCGACCGCTTGGCCATTTGAATTTCGTACTGCCGAAGAAATCGAGACGACTTCACCAGCGTAGTAAGAAGACTTCGATGTCGAGACTGTCGTCGTGAGTGCTTGGACAGGTTGCGTCGTACCACCAGAAGTCGGGGATTGGACAAGTCCGTTCCCGAACCATGTGTCGCGACCTGTTGTACCAAGGTCGATGGAGTCTTGCGACAATTTTGTACGGAGTTGTGTGCTCGATAGCGTAGGGAACGCCTGTTTCATGAGTGCGAGGTTACCCGCCACATACGGTGTCGCCATTGATGTTCCGCTCATTTGACCGTAGCCCCCATTTGAGAGGGTCGAGTTGATGCCGACACCAGGTGCTGCCACTTCGACAGTGCTACCTGTCGCCGAGAACGAGGCACGGTTGTTGTTGATATCTGTTGCAGCAACAGCAATTGCCGAACTGTAACGAGCCGGATAGTTGACGAGGTCACCCGATCCATCGGTACGACCATTGTTACCCGCTGCCGCGACGACAAGGATGCCTGCATTATTGGCACGATCGACAACTTGTTGGAGCGTCGTCGATGGACTTGTCGTCCCGAGGCTCAAGTTGATGATATCCATATCATTAGTGATCGACCAGTCAATCCCGGCAACGATACTCGATAAGCTACCACTTCCGTTCGCCTCAAGAGCTTTGACGGCGTATATGCTTGCCTCGTGTGCAATCCCGACTGTTCCGATGCTATTGTTACGTGCACCGATAATCCCGGCTACATGTGTACCGTGACCATTGTCATCGGCATACGAACTCGTGACCGTGCTAAATGAGGCACCACCAGCGATTGTTAAATCGGGGTGGGGCGAAATCCCTGTGTCGACGACGGATACTTTGACACCTTTCCCTGTGAATCCACTCTGCCAAGATGAAGGAGCTTTTAGTTTAGGAATCCCCCAGTCTTGTGTTTGATTCTCAATCTGTACGATTTGATCCACTTCCACGTGTGCGACGTTCGGGTTATTCTTCAGTCCATTCAAAGCAGCTTTCGGAACTTCGAGTGCTGCTGCAGGAATATTCGAATACTGTTGTTTAACTTCCATGCCTTCAATCGACAGCGGAATTTTCTTTGCCGATTCCTTGAAAACGACGATGACACGTTCTTTCTCTTTGTTTGGGGCGGCATCCGCACCCCCAGGTACGGTTGACAAGACAAGCAATGAGGCGAGGACGGAGCTACAGATTTTTTTCAACTTGTTTCCTCCTTTAGGGTATGTAGGCAAGATGACGGGATGTCGAACTGCCGTGACCATAGAGTAACAAGTTTTACCAACGTGTAGAATACGCCAATGGCATTAAATATCTGAATATTTAGATAAGGATACAGGGGATTCAGATACAAGACTTTTGACTCAATCGTTAGAAAAATGAATAGAAATAACAGATGAACAAATTAAAAAAGCGAACCAGCCAGAGGCTCGTTCGCAATGTATTCATTTAATGACTTTATGTTTCCAAAGGATACCGGACTTTAATAGTCGGGCTACTTTCCCGGTGAGTGATTGTTTCCCCATAAACACCCCAAAGCCAGCCTTCTTCCCGAGGGAACCGAGCGTCCCTTTCAGTTTGATGTCGGGTAATTCTGGATAATTGATACCTTTCCATTTGCAAAGCAAGACTTGAACGATCTGTTCGGCTTGGGCTTCGGCAAGTTGTCCGGACGGTGCGTACGGTAAGCTCGCATTGTCACCAACGACAAACACGTCCGGCAGTCCAGGAACAAAGTGATGTTCCGTCAATTTGACACGTCCGCCTCCATCGAGTTCCCAACCTTGATTCCGTACAACGGCGACCGGTTGAATCCCGGCCGTCCATACGGTCAGATCAGATGGGAATAAGTCTTCATGGTTCCATAATCCGTCAGCATCGACACGTGTGATGTTTGCATTATTGATGACTTCGACGCCGTGCTCCTCGAACCAAGATTGTACGTACATCGAAACACGATTAGATAAGAAAGATAGAACGGATGGCCCGCGGTCGAATAAACGGACCGTCAAATCAGGCCGGCTCTCACGAAGTTCGCTGGCGAGTTCGACACCAGATAGACCGGCACCGACGACAGAAACGACCGAACCTGGTCGCAGACCGTTGATCGCTTGTTGTGTCTTACGTGACTCTTCCAGTGTTTGAATACTGTACGTGAATTCGGCTGCCCCTTGAACGTTGTGGTATTTGTCTTCGCATCCTAATCCGATGACGAGGTCGTCGTAGGGCACTTTTTCTCCACTCGCGAGCAGAACCATTTTGTCTTCGGTGTCGATGTCCGTGACCTGTCCGTATATGTAATCGATTTCATCCGGAAAGTCGATGCGAATATCGCGGTCCGAGACCGTTCCTGCGGCCAGTGCGTAATACTCAGTTTTCAATCCATGATAAGGCAAGCGATCGACGAGCGTGACCGAGATGTCTTGTAACTGATGTCCAAGTACTCTCTCAATCACACGCATTCCCCCGTAACCGCCTCCTAAGACGACTAATTTGCGCATAATAATCCCCCTTTGTTACTCTTCAACTGTATCATGTTATAATCTGCCGTAGAAGAACCATTTTCCGATAATTCACGTAAAGAAAGACGGTGACATATATGATGAATCCGATCATCGAATTTTGTGCTTCGAATTTGGCGATGGGCTCACAAATTGCCCGGGCTAAATTAGAGTCCGACCCTGATCTTGATGTGGTCGAATATGGCTGTACAGGCTATTGTGGTGTCTGTTCCCTTGATCTCTTTTGCCTCGTAGACGGGGAAGTGGTGACGGGTGAAACGCCAGAAGAGCTCGTGACGAAGGTGTATGAAAAAATCGAAGAGATGGCATGGTAAAAAGTTTGAGGAAATGACCTCAAACTTTTTTATTTCACCCGTTGCATTTTAAAAAGAGGGATGTTATATTCTAAGAGGTTCGAATGTAGGTTGTCTGACGTTTAACAACGATAAAAAGAAAGCGTTTCAAACGGTAGGACACATCTCTTTTCGGGTATGACACATATAATTGGTTTTGTTTAATATGAAAGGAGCACAACATCAATGAAAATCATGAGTGTGGTTGGTATTTTGGCACTAATTGCAATCGCTTACATCTTCTCTACCAACCGTAAAGCCATCAAATGGCGCACGGTCTTGGCAGCGTTCGCTGTTCAATTCGCATTTGCATTCCTCGTCTTATATACGGCATGGGGACGTAAGGCGCTTGAATGGATCTCAAATGGGGTTCAAGCTGTCTTGAACACAGCTGGTGACGGGATTGCCTTCGTATTCGGAACAGCAGTCGGTGGCGACAACTTCGTTTTCGCATTCCAAGTCCTTCCGATTATCATCTTCATGTCATCATTAATCGCATTGCTTTACTACCTCGGCGTCATGCAGTGGGTCATCCGTATCCTCGGTACTGCCCTTGCGAAAGCACTTGGTACGTCACGTAAAGAGTCACTTTCAGCAACAGCGAACATTTTCGTCGGTCAAACGGAAGCACCGCTTGTCATCAAGCCGTACCTTCCTACAATGACACAGTCTGAGCTCTTCGCAGTCATGGTCGGTGGACTCGCATCGGTTGCCGGATCTGTACTTGCAGGTTATGCAGCACTCGGTGTACCACTCGAATACTTGCTCGCAGCGAGCTTCATGGCAGCGCCAGCCGGTCTTTTATTCGCGAAAATTATCGTACCAGAAACAGAAGAGTACGATGACGACATCGAGATTGTAGAAGATGAAGAAGACAGAGCGGCGAACTTCGTCGATGCAGCGGCACGTGGTGCTTCTGACGGTCTCTTCCTTGCCTTGAACGTCGGTGCAATGCTTCTTGCGTTCGTTTCATTGATTGCGCTCGTCAACTTGATTCTCGGTTCGGTCGGCGGACTCTTCGGATTCGATAGTTTGTCACTCGAATTGATTCTCGGTTACGTCTTCGCACCACTTGCATTCGTGATTGGTGTACCATGGGCGGATGCTGTACAATTCGGTAGCTTCCTCGGTCAAAAACTAGTCTTGAACGAATTCGTTGCCTTCTCTGAGTTTGCGCCAATCATCGGTTCTGGTGATTTGTCAGCTCGTACAGAAGCGATGATCGCATTCGCACTTTGTGGTTTCGCGAACATCTCGTCACTCGCGATCCTTCTCGGTGGTCTTGGTGGTATGGCGCCAAACCGTCGTGGTGACATCGCACGCATGGGTGTTCTCGCGATTCTTGCAGGTACGCTTGCAAACTTGATGTCAGCTACATTGGCTGGACTTCTTCTTTAATCGGTATAAGAAAACGCGATCACTTCGGTGGTCGCGTTTTTTAGTATGAGAAGGATGTATGTATGGTGATGTTTGGCCACTTGGCGGACCAGTTCTTTTGCTGCAACCGCTCCAGATAGATGGGATGCTTTGAAGAGTTCGAATCAAAGGGTGGTGTCGGTATAACGTGCATGTTGATCAAGTCGTGAATGCCGTGTGGGGCAGCGAGGATGAGGGAACCATCCGATTGAAGACGTACCCCGATCGCGGTGACGGTCTCAGGAAAATGTGCCAACGCATCGACCGATGAAGCATAGGGTGGGAGGTTGTTGACGTGATGCATTCTCGCTTGATTTTTGACAGACCAAGGTACATCGGGGATGAGGCGGAATAATCGCTCTTCGAGTTGTTTTTCGACTGCTTCCTCTGGTTGGTTTGGGTCGAAATAAATCACATCTACATCATCTGTTTTAGTCGATGTTTCGTATCCGTGAAGGTGGTCCCAGACTTTTGAACGAATATATCCCGCACAAATCCAACAATCCGGTAAATCGAGGTTGGCGACGGCGTGGAGAAGCTTTATGAGCTCGGCGTCTTGTTTTAGAAAATGAACCAAATCCTGTTCGTCTGTCATAATGAATGCCCCTCCTTACAATATGGTTAAAAAAAGCACCTAGGCAACGCCTAGATGCTCGTATATTGATTATGCTTGAAGTTGTACGCGTTGACGTTCGATCCACGGCTTCAATTTCAAGAAGAGTGGGACGAAGAGCGCGCTGATCAAGATCGCTTTAATCAAGTTGAACGGTAAGATCCCGTAAAGGACAAGATCCGTTTTCACCGCCGGGTCGGCCATGTCTGCCATTCCGAAGAAGAAGGCGTAGGCTGGCAAGATGACGAGATAGTTTAAGATGGCGAGGCTAAGAGCCATTGTGATTGTACCGGCAAGTAATCCAGAAGCGAGTGCTTTGTTTGACTTGCGCTTATGGTAGAACCAGGCAACTGGGTACATGAATGCGACACCTGCGAAGAAGTTTGCGACTTCCCCGACTGGAACGCCGCCACCGTTAAAGACGTAGTACAAGACGTTTTTCAAACCGACGACCACGACTCCTGCGAGTGGGGAAAAGACGATTCCGGCAATGAGTGCAGGAATGTCACTAAAGTCCACTTTAAGGAATGGCGGTAAAAATGGGAGCGGAAAGTTGAATAGCATGAGTACGAACGAGATCGTCCCGAGCATCGCCAAAGTCACCATTGTTGTCAGTCGTTTGTTGCGCGTAGTTTTCATCAGAATCTCTCCTTTAGGTCGCTCCTCGATGAATGGCATCCGTCGCATATAAAAACCCGATTGCAATGAAGACAATCGGGAGAGTTTACGCGCATACGAAAGAGATGTTTTCCGAGGTGGAAAAGTCCATGTCAAAGAAAACATCCGGATATCGGTCGGATGCCGCCATCTTCTCCCATCCAGACTATACTGTCGGCTTTCGAATCTCACGAAATCAGCAAGCAACGCCTTGCTCGCTCACGGGCTGAGAAGAATATATTCTTCAATACCGCCGGTCGGGAATTTCACCCTGCCCCGAAGATGGAACGATTTAATTTTTTTTGTTACAGTTTAGTTATACAAGATAATCCACAAGATGACAAGTCAATTGACTTGAATTGAAGATATATGAGGAGGAGTTCAGATGATTCATTTAACAGAGTCAGCCGCACTTCAAGTGCTAGAGATGATAAAACAGACGGAACGCCCGGATGCGCAATACTTGCGAGTGAAGGTACAAGGTGGCGGATGTACAGGACTTTCATACGGGATGGGCTTCGACGAGGAGAAGACGGACAAAGACATTCAATTCGACCATCATGGTGTCCGCGTCATCGTTGCGGAAGTGGATCACGGGGTTGTTGATGGCCTCGAGATTGATTACAAGCAGTCGATGCTCGGTGGCGGTTTCACAATTAAAAACCCAAATGCGATTGCAACATGCGGTTGCGGTTCGAGTTTCCGGACAGCGACGAATGCAGGTACGCCAGGAGAATGCTAAAGAATAAGAACCGATCGCGAGTGCGATCGGTTCTTATTCTTCTTCTGTCAAAATCAACCGAATGACTTTTGCAGTTACGTCGAGTTCGATGTGATGTTGCCAAGGCCGAAAGCCTGTGATTGTACACGTGTCATTCGTGATGCGGAATGAGCAGACACTCTCTTCCTCTTGGTCGAGGACAGAGTAACGACTGAAATCAGATAAGCTCTGATAGATTGCATACTGTGGTGGTAGTTCATACGTCCATCCTTTTTCTAACATGATTTGGTGCATATTCGAGCCCCCTAACAAGTCTTTACTTATTAGAATAGCAAGAATACGTGTAAAAGTGGTAGATTAGTCTGTTTCTTTGAAGGGAAAATGAGTAGGGACGTCATTACAAATGGGAGGATTCAGGGTCATGAGAAAAGTATTGGTATTCGGAGGGTCACGCTATTTCGGAAAACGGCTCGCATTGCGACTTGCTGAAGCAGGGGATGATGTGACGATTGTGACGAGAGGGCAACTACAGGTGCCGGAAGCTGAAGGGATTCGGTCTGTCAAAGGAGACCGGCAATCGGTCGCGACGATGAAAGACTTGGCCCGCGAACGGTACGACCTCGTCTATGACAACATTTGTTTTACTCCGTATCAGGCAAAAATCGCCTCGGATGCGTTCATGGACAAAGTCGGGAAATATGTGCTCACGTCGACGATGTCGGTCTACGCCCCTGGTCCTGATTTAAAAGAGAGCGACTTCAATCCGCTCCATTACGAATATCATCTTGAATCCGAACATGACTACGGACAAGGGAAACGCGAGGCGGAATCATTCTTCTTCCATCGCGCCTCTTTCCCGGTGGCGACCGTACGATTACCGATCGTGTTAGGTCCGGATGACTATACAGACCGATTGAAGTTTTATGTAGATGCAATCCGGAACGAGGAACCGGTTGTCTTGCATCACCCGGAAGCAAAGATGGGCTTCATCTCGAGTGCGGAAGCGGCCGCCTTCTTAGAATGGGTCGGTCGTGCCAATGTGACAGGACCGTTCAATGCGGCGAGTGATGGACTCATCTCGATGGGGGCCTTGATGGAGCGAATCGGTCAACACGTCGGAAAACCCGTCCATATTATAAAAGATGGAGACTCGTCGCCGTATGATTCGGATGTCGACTATTATATGTCGATTGCTGAGGCGAAGAAGGCGGGATTTGTGTTTACGCAACTCGATGACTGGATTGACCGGGTCATCGTTCAAACGATGAAAAGATAAAAAACGCTTCTGTGGATGTGGTCCACAGAAGCGTTTTTTGGTTATTTCCCAGCAAATACAGATGTCGAGTGTTGCGGATGACGAGCAGTCGGATCCACGAGCTGTTTCACTTGGTTGATGGCGATTGGGGCTTCACCGAAACCGGTCGCAATCAATTTTACTTTCCCTTCGTATGTCGCGATATCACCGCAAGCGAAGATGCCGGCAACGGTCGTTTCCATACGTGAATCGACACGGATTGTGTTTTTCTCGAATTCCATTCCCCAGTTCTTGATTGGACCGAGCGATGAAACGAATCCGTAGTTACAAATCAAATCATCGATTTCAACGATTTTTGATTCGCCATCCTTATCTGTCAATTCGACAGATTCGATGTGTGTCTCACCAGACAGTGACTCGATGTTGTAAGGCGTAAGGACGTTAATCGTCGATGCCTTCATCTGTTCTACCGTATGTTCATGAGCACGGAAGCGGTCACGACGGTGAACGATGTGTACTTCTTTTGCGATTCCTTCAAGCATGAGTGCCCAGTCGACGGCTGAATCGCCACCGCCGGCAATCATGACACGGCGATTACGGAATTTCTCCATGTTGTCAACAAAGTAATGAAGGTTGGCATAATCTTCGCAGCCATCAAGACCGAGTGGGCGGGCTGAGAAGGCACCGTTTCCGGCTGTGATGATGATGGCTTTCGTATGATACTCTTCTTTGTTCGTCGTCAATACGAAAGTGCCGTCCTCGAGGCGTTCGACCGTTTCCACCGTTTCGCCGAGGCGGTAGTCTTGTTCGAATTGATCGGCCTGAGCTTTTAGTTGATCAATCAAGTCCTGTGCTTTCACTTTCGGGAAACCGGCAATATCATAAATATATTTTTCAGGATAGAGCGTTGATAACTGACCACCGAGTTGCGGTAAGCTTTCAATCAACGTCGTATCGAGTTGGCGCATGCCTGCATAAAATGCGGTGAACAGTCCGACTGGGCCGCCACCGATGATGATTACATCTTTCGTCATCTTCATCGAATTCCTCCTCAAAGCGTATACATCTATTATAGAGAGTTTATTGAATTAAATCCATTCAGTACAAACATGCAACACTTTCAAAAAAAATTCAAGAAGATAAGCTTTTCCATTGAGAATTCAAATTAAAGAGCGTACAATGAAACAGAAGCAATTGTGAACAGATGTTGAACAAGAATAGGCTTTATTGTGAACGTCTATGTGAAGAAACACACAACATAGTTGTTCAAAAAAACAAAATTTTAAACAAGGTGGAAATGAACATGAAACGACCTAACATTGTTATTCTTGGTGCGGGCTTCGGTGGACTCATCACAGCCGTCAACCTTCAAAAGACACTCGCTGCAGGTGATGCGAACATTACGCTTATCAACAAGCATGATTATCACTACCAAACGACATGGCTTCACGAACCAGCTGCTGGAACGATGAACCCAGACCAAGCACGCATCTACATTAACGATATTGTGAACCCGTCACGTGTGAAACTTGTCAAAGGGATCGTCGATCGCGTCGATACTGCTGCGAAACAAGTTACACTCGAAGATGGTTCAGTTGTCGAATACGACTATGTCGTCATCGGTCTCGGTGGTGTACCTGAAACGTTCGGTATCCCAGGCTTGAAAGAAAATGCGATGACAATCAGCTCGTTGAACAGTGTTCGTAAAATCAAAGAGCACATCGAATATTCATTCGCTCAATATAAAACAAATGGTTCTTCTGACAATTCGTTCGTGACAATCGTTGTCGGTGGTGCTGGATTCACAGGAATCGAATTCCTCGGTGAAATCGTCAACCGGATTCCAGAGCTTTGCAAACAATATGACGTTCCACGCGAAGCGGTTCGCATCGTTAACATTGAAGCAGCACCAACAGTTCTTCCTGGTTTCGACCCAGAACTCACAACGTACGCACAGAAATGGTTGGAACGTAACGGTGTCGAGATGAAACTTGGTAACGGAATCAAAGGTGTCGAGCCAGGTGTGGTGACATTCGGTCCACTTCAAGGTGACACGACAGAAACGATTCGTGCCAACACGATCATCTGGACAGGTGGCGTAAGTGGTAGCCCGATCATCGAAAAATCAGGATTTGAAGCGGTCCGTAACCGTGTCATGGTGGAAGCGGACAACCGTGCACCAGGTCACGACAACGTCTTCATCATCGGTGACTGCTCAGCGGTCATGGATCCTGCATCGAACCGTCCATACCCACCGACGGCACAAATCGCGACACAACAAGCACATAACGTTGCGAAAAACATTGCGGCGCTCATCAATGGAAAATCGACATCGAAGTTCACTTACGAGAGCAAGGGAACGGTCGCTTCACTCGGACATAACGATGGAATCGGAATCGTGATGGGCAAGAAGATCTTCGGTCGCAACGCTTCGTTCATGAAAAAAGTCATCGACAACAAACACTTCATCGAATTGAAAAAGTACGGACTCGTCCTTAAAAAAGGGAAGTTCTAATTTCATGATTGCACGGCTCGTTCTATCTCAGAACGGGCTGTTTTTCTTTCGAAATTGTCATAGGAAGTTCTTTGACCTCGTTGGTCGAAATTTTGTATAATGAAGAGCGGACAAGGGGGGCAATACATGCATATTATCCAAGCAGTCATTGGAGCCGTTTTATATATGACGATTTTTTTCAGTATCGGCTTCATCTTGAATATGTTACTTAAAAAGACATGGACACTTGTGTTCATTTATCCGATTTTTGTCATCATGATGATTGATAATGTCAAACTTTCGAGTTACGTGACCGAGACATCGACCGCGCTTACGAGTGTCTATGAAGGACTCGTCGGGTTGCAACTTCTCGATTTATTCATGCTCGGCTTTGGATTGCTCGGTGCAATTCTAGCTGGTGTGACGATTCGTTTCTTACGAAAGAGCGGTTATTCAATGTTTTAATTGGCGACAGAAATGTTCGCCTTTTTTGTTTTGTCCCTACTTTTTTAGGGCATGAACCGATATACTAGATAGCGAAACGATTTTTAGTAAGGGATGCGATGCGAATGACATTACCGATGTATACGATCAAAAAAGTGTTGAATAATAGCGTTGTCATTTGTCAACATGATACGGATCCGGAAGTCATTCTACTCGGGAAGGGGATTGGCTTTGGCAAAAAACCAGGCGACCTCGTCGACCCGGCCAGCGTCCCGGAGAAAGTGTATCAACTGACAGATAAAGAAGAGCAATCACAATATCAGGAACTCGTCAAACATGTCGACGAGGACTTCATTGCATTCATGCAAGAGATTGTTGGCTTTATTGAGACGAGTACGGGCAAGAAAGTCGATGAGCACATCCATATCGGTTTGACCGATCACTTGTTCTTCACGATGAAGCGAATCGAACAAGGGATGGAAGTGACGAATCCGTTTTTACTCGAGACGGAATCACTCTACCCAAACGAGTTTGCGCTCGCGGAACGGATTGTCGATATGTTCCATGAACGATTGAACGTTTTGCTCCCGGATGCGGAAACAGGGTTTATCGCCCTTCATATTCACTCGGCGACGACGTTCAAAAACGTCCTCGAGGTCAACCGTCATAATCAAATCATCGGGCAAATTGTTCAGACGATTGAGAGTCGTTTGAACGTGAAAATGGACCGGACATCACTCGATTATAAGCGCTTACTTCGGCACTTAAGGTACGCCGTTGAGCGGGTCGCGACAGGTGAGACGGTCGAGGCACCACAAAAAATTGAAAAGGTGTTGCGCGACGAATATCCGCTATGCTATAGTACTGCTTGGGAGCTGATGGGCATCATGGAACGCGAATTAAAGCGTCCCGTCCCACGAGGTGAAGCGACATATTTGACGATGCATCTCCAGCGCCTAACAAGTAGATAAATGATACCACGTGTCTTACGTGTTACTGATTCGATCAGGCATGAGTAAGGAGTGGAACGTTATGTGATGTCTCCATTGGGAGAGGTCTACGTTCTATCCTTATTCATGCCTTTTCTGTTTTTATAAACGTGATTTATGAAAACGTTTAGATACGTCGGTTGTCTGACATCTACGCCGCTATCATATTGTTTATACGTACTTAAAAAAAGGAGGAAATGTTGATGTTTAAGCAGATCTTTGGTGTTCTTCAAAAAGTCGGTAAAGCACTTATGCTTCCTGTTGCGATCTTGCCGGCAGCCGGTCTTCTTCTTGCATTCGGTAACGCAATGCAAAACCCACAACTTACATCACGCGCTGGTTGGTTAACGAACGAAGGCGTCGTGAAATTCGCTCAATTGATGGAGCAAGCAGGTGGAATCATCTTCTCGAACTTGGCGCTCTTGTTCGCAGTCGGTGTCGCCATCGGTTTAGCAGGTGACGGGGTAGCCGGACTTGCAGCAATCGTTGGATTCTTGATCATGAACAAAGTCATGGGTGTTTGGCTCGAACTCACACCTGAAGTATTGGCACAAGGTGATCCAGCTTACGCGAACGTACTCGGTATCCCAACACTCCAAACAGGGGTATTCGGAGGGATTATCATGGGTCTCATCGCCGCATGGGCCTATAACAAGTACTTCAATATCGAATTGCCACAGTTCCTTGGTTTCTTCGCTGGTAAACGTTTCGTTCCAATCGTAACGGCAGTTGCAGCCGTCGTTGCTGGTTTCGTCCTACTATTAGTATGGCCACCAGTTCAGCACGGATTGAACTCATTCTCAAACTTCATGTTGAATGAAAACCGTACATTCGCAGCGTTCATCTTCGGTTTAATCGAACGTTCATTGATTCCATTCGGTCTTCACCACATCTTCTACTCACCGTTCTGGTTTGAATTCGGTTCATACACAGATGCAGCGGGTAATGTTGTACGTGGTGACCAAGCGATCTTCTTCGCACAAATTCGTGATGGCGCTGAATTGACAGCAGGTACGTTCATGACTGGTAAATTCCCGTTCATGATGTTCGGTCTTCCTGCAGCAGCACTCGCAATGTATCACGAAGCACGTCCTGAGCGTAAAGCGGTTGTCGGTGGTCTCTTGGCTTCTGCTGCCCTTACATCGTTCTTGACTGGTATCACAGAACCAATCGAGTTCTCATTCTTGTTCGTAGCACCACTTCTCTTCGCAGTACACGCGGTATTCGCAGGTCTTTCATTCATGACAATGCACATCTTGAACGTGAAAATCGGGATGACGTTCTCGGGTGGTTTGATCGACTTCTTGCTCTTCGGTGTTCTTCCAGGTCGTACGGCTTGGTGGCTCGTTATTCCAGTCGGTCTCGTGTTCGCGGTTGTTTACTACTTCGGATTCCGTTTCGTTATCCGCAAATTCAACCTTAAAACACCAGGTCGTGAAGATGAAGTTGTTGAACAGTCAACAGCTACTGGTTCGGAACTTGCACAAGATATCCTCGTCGGTCTTGGTGGCTCACAAAACATCAAGCACCTCGATGCATGTATCACACGTCTTCGTGTCGAAGTAAAAGATAAGAACCAAGTCAACAAAGATGAGTTGAAACGCCTTGGTGCATCTGGTGTCCTTGAAGTTGGTAACAACATTCAAGCAATCTTCGGACCACGTTCGGACGCATTGAAATCAGAAATCCAAGCGGTCATCGCTTCAGGTAACGAAAAGAAAGCTAACTAATTGATGACCTAGACCAATCCTTCGGGGTTGGTCTTTTCTTTTTATGTGAAACGGTTTCATCCAAACGTTAGAGGGAAAAAGTAAGTATTCTGACAAAGGAGGGAACCATGATGTGGAAGAAAGTGTTTGGCGTTTTACAACGGGTCGGGAAAGCACTCATGCTTCCGGTTGCAATCTTACCGGCAGCCGGTCTTCTCTTGGCGTTTGGTACCGCATTCCAAAACCCGGACCTCGTTGAATTGCTCCCGTTTCTGGCGAATGACTCACTTGTCCTGATTTGGCAAGTCATGACAGATGCCGGGGACATCGTCTTCGCAAACTTAGGGTTACTGTTTGCCGTCGGGGTCGCGATCGGCCTGGCGAACGGGGACGGGGTTGCTGGTCTAGCAGCCATTGTCGGTTATTTGATCATGAACAAAGTCATTAGCACATGGAATGGGATTACCGCGGAAATCGCTCAAGGTGATCCGCAGTATGCCACCGTTCTCGGTATTCCGACACTCCAAATGGGGGTATTCGGGGGGATTATCGCAGGTCTTGTTGCAGCCTATGCGTACAACAAGTATTTCAACATCAAGTTGCCAGATTTCTTAGGGTTCTTTGCAGGGAAGCGGTTCGTCCCGATTGCGACGGCCGCATTCAGTTTGATTATCGGGATTGCGCTCGCATATATATGGCCACCGATTGGGAATGCGATCAACACGTTCTCAAGTACGGTCATCGAGGCAAACGTTGCCTTATCAGCATTCATCTTTGGATTAGTAGAACGTTCCTTGATTCCGTTCGGTCTTCACCATATTTGGTATTCTCCATTCTGGTTCCAATTCGGGGAGTATACGAACCAAGCAGGTGATCTCGTACAAGGTGACCAGCGGATCTTCTTCGCACAACTGCGTGACGGCGTGGAATTCACAGCCGGTACGTACATGACCGGGAAATTCCCGTTCATGATGTTCGGCTTACCAGCAGCCTGTCTCGCCATGTTCCACACGGTTCCGAAAGAAAGGCGGAAAGACGTCGAGGGTCTCTATTTCTCGGCTGCCCTTACGTCATTCTTGACAGGGATCACAGAACCAGTCGAATTCTCATTCGTTTTCGTTGCACCACTTCTCTTCGGAATTCACGCCGTCTTTGCCGGTCTCTCCTTCATGACGATGCATTTACTGAACGTCAAGATTGGGATGACCTTCTCTGGTGGTCTCATTGACTATCTGCTCTTCGGGGTCCTGCCGAACCGGACGGCCTGGTGGCTCGTCATCCCGGTTGGTCTCGTCTTTGCGGTCATCTACTACTTTGGATTCCGATTCGCTATTACGAAGTTTGACCTGAAAATTCCTGGACGTGACGTGCAGACTGGCACGAAAGGGGACAAAGCGGGGATTGGGGACGACTTGCCATATGAAGTGCTCGTCGGACTCGGTGGTCCTGAAAACATTAAACATTTAGATGCATGTATCACGCGACTTCGTGTCACCGTCAATGACGTGAAACAAGTTGACAAAGACCTTCTAAAAACGCTCGGTGCCGCTGGTGTCCTTGAAGTAGGAGACAATATCCAAGCCATCTTCGGACCAAAATCGGACACGCTCAAATCACAAATCGCGACCATCATCGAAGGTGGCGAATACAAACCGAAAGAAAAAGTAGAGAAGGCAGTCATTACACCGGAAGCGGCTGAACAAGCCGATCATCGCTTCTTGGCTCCGATGTCTGGTGTCCTGTTATCACTTGATGATGTGCCGGATCAAGTCTTCTCGGGTCGCATGATGGGAGAAGGGTTTGCGATTGAACCAAGTTCCGGACAGGTCGTTTCGCCGGTGACCGGTCAAATCACGACATTCTTCCCGACGAAACATGCGATTGGCATTTTGGCTGACGATGGACGTGAACTATTGATCCACGTCGGTCTCGATACGGTCAACCTGAAAGGGGAAGGATTCACAGCGAGAGTCGAAGAAGGCGCCCGGGTCGAAGCGGGAGACGTCCTTCTCGAAGTCGACCTCAGCGCGATTCGTGATAAAGTGCCGTCACTGATTACACCAATCATTTGGACGAACGGGGACGGAAAAGTCGTCGTCGTACCATTCGGTGAGACTGTCGTCGCGGGTGAAGCGCTCGACTTTAGAGCCGATGACAGAGGACCAGAATAAATGATTACGAGCCGCTCCTATCATGGGGCGGCTCGATTTGTGTAGTTACTTCAATGTGCCTTATTCCGGAAAAGGAGAATCCCCCTTATAGTGAAGGAGAATTCTCACGAAAGAAGGGGTACAAATGAAACAATCCATACAATTGAATCACGGTCAGAAAGCCATTCCTACTATTGGACTTGGCGTCTTCAAAGTTGAAGATGGGGATACAGTCATGGATGCAGTCGTCGAGGCGATTCGTCAAGGATACCGTCATATCGATACGGCAGCCGTTTATGAGAATGAAGAGGGGGTCGGTGACGGAATCCGAAAAGGAATGGAAATCGCAAATATTTCCCGGGAAGATTTATTTATCACATCGAAACTATGGAACGCCGATCAAGGTTACGATGCTGCCATCTCCGCCTACGAGGCGTCACTCGTTCGTCTTGGATTGGAACAGTTAGATTTGTATTTGATTCATTGGCCGGTGGAAGACAAGATGGTCGAGAGTTGGCGTGCCCTCGAAACGTTGTATCGAGAGGGACGTGTCGGGGCAGTCGGGGTGAGTAACTTCCAAATCCATCACCTCGAGACATTGGCTGCAAACAGTGACCTCGTTCCAGCCGTGAACCAAGTTGAACGGCATCCGTTGCTTCGTCAAACCGAGTTAGCATCGTATATGAGCGAGCACGGCATCGTACCGGTCGCTTGGGCACCGCTTATGCAGGGAGGGTTGTTCGAAGAGCAGACTTTAGTAGAGGTCGCAAAGGAAGTCGATCGTTCCGTCGCCCAGGTGTTGTTACGGTGGCATCTCCAAACGGGATGGGTGATTATTCCAAAATCCATCAAACCACATCGAATCGCAGAAAACTTCGATGTTCATGACTTTGAATTGACCAAAGATCAAATGGAACGAATCGACTCACTCGACCGATATCAACGTGTCGGTCCGGACCCAGACGATTTTGATTTCTAATGCAGTATATAAAAAAGTCCTTCTCTCGAGCGAGAGAAGGACTTTTGCCATTATTTCTTAATGTCGAACTTTTCGCTAAGGAAGTTCACGACTTCTTCAGCTGTGTCCATGTTGAGGACTTCGTTGACGATTGCTTCTGTTTCCGACTTCGTCAAGCGTTTCACGAGGCTACGCGCACGAAGGACGCTTGAAGCGGACATCGAGAATTCGTCGAGACCAAGACCGAGAAGGATTGGAATCGCGAGTTCTTCTCCAGCCATCTCTCCACACATGCCGACCCATTTGCCAGCTTTGTGTGCTTCAGTGATGACATTGTGGAGAAGGTTCAAGATGGCAGGGTTGAACGGTTGGTACAAGTAAGAAACTTTTTCGTTCATCCGGTCAGCCGCCATCGTGTATTGAATCAAGTCGTTCGTTCCGACTGAGAAGAAGTCGACTTCTTTTGCGAATTGCTTCGCCATGACAGCGGTTGATGGGATTTCAACCATCATCCCTGTCTCATATTTTCCGACTTCGATTCCTTCTTCTTTCAACTTCGCTTCTTCTTCGAGAAGAAGGGCTTTCGCCGCGCGGAACTCTTCGAGTGTCGCAATCATTGGGAACATGATTGCAAGGTTACCATGAGCTGAGGCACGGAGAAGGGCACGAAGTTGTGTACGGAACAAATCTGTTTCCTCAAGGCAAAGGCGGATGGCACGATAGCCGAGGAACGGGTTCATTTCTTTCGGGAGGTCAAGGTATGACAACTCTTTGTCGCCACCGATGTCGAGTGTACGGATGACGACTTGCTTGCCTTCCATGCCTTCAAGAACCGTTTTGTAAGCTGTGTATTGCTCTTCTTCAGTCGGGAACGTTTCAGAGTCCATATATAGGAACTCCGTACGATAGAGCCCGATTGCATCTGAACCGTTTTTCAAAACGCCTTCGAGGTCGTTCGGTGTCCCGATGTTCGCAGCAAGCTTCACTTTGTGACCGTCCGCTGTGATTGACTCTTCGTTGACGAGTTGCTTCAACTCTTCTTTGTACGCTTCAAAATCAGCACGTTTGCCTTCGTATTCTTTGACGAGATCTTCTGAAGGGTTGACGAAGACGTCACCTTCTGTTCCGTCGATGATGACGAGGTCACCGTTTTTGATTTCTTCAAGGGCCACTTTTGTTCCAACTACTGCCGGAATTTCAAGTGAGCGTGACATGATGGCAGAGTGAGACGTACGTCCGCCGATGTTCGTCGCGAATCCTTTGACGTATTTACGGTTAAGTTGTGCCGTGTCTGATGGTGTCAAATCTTCGGCAATGATGATGACTTCTTCTGAAATCGAAGCTGGAGTCACGAATGTCACTCCGAGAATGTGAGCCATGACACGTTTTGTGACGTCACGAACATCAGCTGCACGTTCGCGCATGTATTCGTTATCCATTGATTCGAAAATCATGATCATCGTTTGGGCGACTTCGTCAAGTGCCTTCGCTGCGTTCATGTTTTCGCTTTCAATTTTGTCGTTCACTTGCGATACGATTTCTGGGTCCTCAACGATTAAAAGGTGAGCTGAGAAAATCTCGGCTTTGTCTGGACCGAGCTCACGAAGTGTATGTTCGCGAATGGCTTCAAGCTCCGTTTTAGATTGTGCGATCGCATCGTGGAAGCGAGCCTTTTCTGCAGCGACATCTTCAATCTTGTGTGATGGGATATCGAATGAAGGTGTCTCCATGACGAATGCTTTTGCAACTGCAATTCCTGCAGATGCACCAATACCTTTAATGTGTGACATAAGCGTAGTCCCTCTTTTCAAAGAAATAGTGTACTTTCCTGCCTCGTTACTTCATACCCGAAAAGAAAAAAGAATTAACGAGAACGGAGAAAGTTAAAGTAGCAACGGTCTACGACTAGGGGAAGCCTCGACCAGTCAAATTGGCCTCACTTCACGATGAAGAGAAGCCCGATTGCGTACTTTCTTATCCTATCATAAAATAAAACAACGTCACAACGAGGAGATAGCCCATGAATTCGAAGATTTCTTGACTCTTACGCATACTATTTCATTATTTTGGAGAAGTTCGTTATGCTTACCATATATATAGAAGGGAAGTGGCAATATGTATCAAATTGCTCAATTAAATTGGACCGATTCTTACGAGACAATCGTCGTCGGAATTGGAGCGGCTGATTCTATCGATGAGGGGCTCGACACATTGTTTGCTGGACGCGTCAAAGCGCTTATTCAATCAGGAGACCTCTCTACGAAGACGGGGGAAGTGACAATCCTTCCGACATTCGCCGGGGAGACGACCCGTGTTTTATTTGTCGGACTTGGTCAACGAAATGACATGACGACCGAGAATGTTCGGAATTGGTTCGGGAAAGTCGCGAAGCTGATCAAAGCACGTGGACTGAAGGACGTCGCGGTAGCGCTTGATACGTTTACGGACGGAGCGGCGCGTATGTTTACAGAAGCGTATGAAATGGCGACCTATGCCCATCCTACATATAAGTCTGCTCCAAATGAAACGGTCGAAGAACCGACAATCACGTTGCTCGGTGACGTGGACCAGACGGATATCGATGCGGGTGTGGCTTATGGGAAAGGAGTCAATGTCGCTCGAACGTTGACGATGATGCCGGCCAATATTTTGACGGCGGAGACGTTAGCGGATTACGCGGTTGAGTTGGCGAAACGTCATGATTTCAAATACCGCATTCTTGAAAAAGAAGAGATGGAAGGACTCGGGATGGGCGCGCTACTCGCAGTGAACCAAGGTTCGACGATTCCGCCAAAATTGATTGTGCTCGAGTATCGCGGGGCAGAGGAAGAAGCTCCGATTGCCGTTGTCGGAAAGGGTGTCACATTCGACACAGGTGGCTATTCAATCAAGCCAAAAGATGGAATCGTCGGAATGAAAGGGGACATGGGTGGCGCTGCTACCGTCCTCGGATTGTTCGAAACCCTCGGATTGACACGACCAAAACGGAACGTGATTGGCATCATCGGTGCGACCGACAATATGATTTCTGGGGATGCGTTCAAACCGGATGATGTGATCACAGCCATGAACGGGAAGACGATTGAAGTCTTGAACACAGACGCTGAAGGACGCCTCGTCCTAGCGGATGCGGTCACATTTGCGAAAACGTATGAACCAAAAGCTATCATTGATGTAGCTACGCTCACAGGTGGCGTTCTTGTCGCCCTCGGTACAGACGTGACAGGCTGTCTGACAAATGATGATTCACTCTATCGCTCGCTTGAAGCGGCGAGCCGTGAGACGAACGAGCTCGTGTGGCAGATGCCATACTTTGATGTCTTCATCGACAAGGTGAGAAAATCGGAAGTTGCCGACTTGAATAACTCACCAGGTCGTTTCGGCCATATGATTTTTGGTGGCGCATTTGTCGGTGAGTTTGTCGGCGATACACCATGGCTGCATCTCGATATTGCGGGAACGAGCGAACGAGCGGCAGCGAATGACCTCGGTCCGAAGGGGCCGACTGGTGTCATGGTTCGAACCCTCGCACGGATGATTGAATCGTGGGAGCGGTAAGAGCAGCTGGAGTAATCGGTTTGGCGATTCTGTGTGGCTTATGCTACACGGTGTGGCCGAACCGTATTTGGTTAGGGAGTACAGTGTTTCTCGCCGTATTTGGCGTGTTGATGATGTTACAGGAGGTACGACATGGTAGGAGTAGGAATTGATGGTGCACGTGGCGGTTGGGTACGGATCACATATGATAGCATCTCACTTTGTTTAACGATTTCGGAGACGTTGGAGGAGTTGCTGATTGATGGTGCCATGCATTTTGTGGATATGCCGAAAGATTTAGGAACGGTCGACCATCCGAGCCGCGAATGCGATGCGTGGATGCGTTGCCGACTCAGCCAACGAAAGTCCTCCGTCTTCACTCCGCCGATTCAAGAGGTGTTGCAAGAAGCGACTTATGAGGAAGCGAATGAAAGGAGTCGGGCGTTGGTTGGCAAAGGAATTAGTAAACAAGCGTGGAATCTTGTTCCCCGTATCCGTGAGTTTCAGCAGGTGAAGGCATCTGACGTTTACGAATCACATCCGGAAGTTTGTTTTTCAGTCATGATGGGGCATGAGGCGAGTCATTCGAAAAAGACGGTCGAAGGGCAGGATGAGCGAATCGAGTTACTTCGGCAATACTCGAAAAGTTCTCCATGGAAATGGAAAATGTCGAACGTCCAAATCGACGATATTATCGATGCGTGCATCTTGGCGGTAGCTGCCTATGAAGCGGGGACAAGTGGTCTCTCGCTCCAGCCGGCGACATCCGATCAACCCGTAGTGGCTGTACCTCAAATGAAAAAAGAGCGATGAAATCAACATTTCATCGCTCTTTTGCTGTCGTCGTAGGCGGACCGACGATAAATCGCCATATGTAATGAAACACTTTGGCATTGTATACGGCTTTCAACAGGACGGCGAGTACGGGCCCGACGATAAAGCCGAGTACACCGAATAGCTTTAATCCAACGAAGATGGAGATGAGTGCGACCAGTGGATTCAATCCGATATGGGAACCGACAATTTTCGGTTCAGCCAAGTTGCGTTGGACGATGACGATGATATACAACACGACCAATCCGATGGCCACGAACCAATCACCTGTCACCGCGGCATAGGCGGCCCAAGGAATAAGTAGCGTACCGACCCCTAAATAAGGCAAAAGGTCAAAGAACCCCGCGAGTAAAGCGAAAGAGAGCGGGTTGTCAACACGGAGGATGAGCATCCCGATCAAGACGATCCCGAATGTGATGGAGATGAGCGTGAACTGGGCACGGACGTATCCAAATAGGGCAGACTTGAGGTTGATCATCACTTCCTCGAATTCTTTGAATCCTTTTCGTTTGTTCAGACGATTCAGTGAGTTGACGTATGATGGCCAATCCTTTGTGATGAAGAACCAGGCGAGGACAATGACGACCACGAGCAACAAGACGAGCGGGAGCGCCGCTAACATGTTTTGTAGCACACTGGCCACTCCGCGGGACAAGACACCAATAGCTGAGGCGAGTTGGACACCGAGCTCGGTGATTCCTCCCTCGAGCGAGGTCGTCTGTCCGGGATTTAACTGCTGATAGCTCTCGTATGCATCATTGACGAGCGGTGCGATTTTCTCATTGAACAGTCGTTGGATAAACTCGGTGAGTGTCTCAATTTGTTCAGGGAGTCGTTCCGCTGCCACCGTTGCATAATGAATCAATTGGATGATGACGATGGTGATGATTCCGACGACGATGCTAAGCACGATGATCAAGGAAATGAGAGTGCCGAGTGCACGAGGCATATTTGATTTTCGCTCGAAAAAGTTGACGAGCGGGACGGTCATCAAGGACAAGAGCAAGGCAAATACGAACGGATATGTATATTCGAAAAGTATATTCAATAGCCAAGTGATTAAAAAGAAACCGATTACGACGAGAATGAATCGAAGCAATTGCCAAAGTCTTGCCGACGACATGTGGAACCCACCCTTTCCGGACAACTAGGTTGAGCATAGTATATCATGTAAGCGGTAAATAAAGCAGAAAGATAGGTGAATGAACGTGAGAGAAGTTCAACAGAAAATCGATACGATGATTCTTCATTTAGGTGGTTACTGGAGACCTTTATCCGGGCTAGCACGATTGTTAGAAGAGGTAGGAGAAGTAGGTGGCGCGTTAAGGAGAGAGGCGCGGGATGAGTTGAAAGAGGAGTTACTTGATGTACTAGTGATCTCCACGTGTCTGGCAAACCAGTATGCGATTGCATTGCAACAACCAGAGGCGGAGGGAGGAGAATCGAAAGAGAAGCTGTATTTTCAAATTGTTGAAGAGGCAGGGGAAGTGGCGCGGATTTTGAACGCTTATGAAGGCGATAAGAAGTTAAAACCGAACCGTAAAGGTCAATCACTACAGCATCATATCGAGCAATTGCAACGTGCCGTTTTGTCTCTTGGAGAGTCTTACCATCTCAATCTGTTCGATTCACTCTTTGCCCTCATCGAAGAGAAGTCGGCCCGGGACTTTGGACGATTTGATCATACGCCGGATCCGATTACGGAGACATCGGTGCGTACTTATTTATCACATCAGCCAGGTCGCTATTGGGGTGGAGTCCCAGTTAAATCGTTTGAGCGATTCGACCGATATATAGAACGAGAACAACATATCGAGCGTTTTTGTCGCATTGCAGCGATTGAAGGATTGGACGGATTTGTAATTCAACAGAAACGAGATGGATTGATTGTTACAGAGAATCCTTCGATTAAAGAAGGTTTTACTGTCGCCATCGAACGTTACGGTGCGGAGACGTTTCTGATCATCCGACCGGTCAAATAAAAACATTTACCTTTTTATCAAAAACATTCATCTTTTTTTCAAATATTTACTTTTTTTAAAAAAGCATTATGCTAATATGAAATTGTTGTTAGTAGGAAATGCCGCAATGAGAAAGGAATATTTTGGATGAAAATGAAACTATTGAAAGTTGCCCTCATCTTAACGGTCCTCTTGTTTGGTATGCAACTTCCGTCTGCTGAAGCTGCTACTTACGATGGAGAGACGACTGTCAATTTGAACATTCGTACATCCCCTAGTCTGAGTGGGAAGGTAGTGAAAACATTACCAAAAAGCACGAAAGTAAAGTATGGAACGTATAATCAGTCCTGGCACAAAGTGTATGTAAACAATCGTACATACTATGCCTCGGCCCAGTACATTCGGAAACTTTCATCCACTTCAAGTTCGCTAACGACGCAGGCGGCAACGTCTACTGGTGTGACAACTGCGAACTTAAACGTACGAGTCACGTCTCATCGATCGGCGAAGATTGTCGCTACGTTGAAGAAAGGGACGGAAGTGAAGTATGCCGTTCATAATTCTTCTTGGGCAAAAGTCTACCTAAATGGCAAGACGTACTATGCCGCAAAAGCTTACATCGCACCGAAACTGACAGAGTCGAATGTGGAGCGGACAAACGGCTACGCGAACCGTGAGTTGAAGTTGTTCGCTGAACGCAACCAACGTTCGAAAGTGCAGAAAGTTCTTCCGAAACATACGGCTGTCGTCTCGAGTAAATATAATTCAAGTTGGTCGATTGTCTATATCGGGAACGAGACGTATTATACGCCGACTTGGGGCATCACAGCAGGCACATTGGACAGTGGTGTAGAGAAAAAAGACGGATATGCAAACCGGGAGATGAAACTCTTCGCTGAGCGGAATCAACGTTCGGCGGTGAAGAAGGTACTCCCCGTGAACACGGCTGTCCTCTCGAGCAAATACAACTCGAGCTGGTCGATTGTATATCTCGGAAGTGAAACTTATTACACACCGACAGCTTGGATCTCTACGTCGAAAACGCCAACGGAGCCTCCGACGACAACGAAACCGGATGATGGACTCACGCAAGGGTATGCAAACCGTACAGTAAACTTGTTTGGGAAAACCCATCAGAGTTCGGAAGTCCTCATGGTTCTTCCGAAATACACGGCTGTTTCATACAAATCGTACAATTCGAGTTGGTCGACTGTTCATATCGGCTCGAAAGTCTACTACACAGCGAGTTCGTGGTTGACGAAAGGGAAAGCCCCGGCAGCGCCGGAAGCTGCACCAAAAGGTACGGTATACATTAACACACCAGGTGATGTATTGAACGTTCGTTCGAAAGCGAGTCTTGATTCGAATGTGGTTGGTCAACTCAATCACGGAACAGCTGTTTCACATTATGGGACAATCAATGGTTTCCATAAAATCAAGTTCAATGGACAAGATGCTTTCATTTCTTCAGCATTCGTGATGACATCTAAGCCGAGCACATCGACTGGAACAGTCATCGTCCTTGATCCAGGACACGGTGGAAAAGACCCAGGAGCAGTTAATGGATCTCTCTATGAGAAAACGATTGTACTCGATGTAACGAAACGTGTAGAAGCTTATCTTCGCTCAAAATATGATTACAATGTACGTCTCACTCGTTCAACTGATGTCTATTTGACTCTAGATCAGCGAGTTGCTGCAGCGAAGTCGTTACGTGGTGATTTGTTTGTAAGTATGCACGTCAACGCAGCCGGTTCATCATCTGCGAAAGGGGTAGAAACGTTCTATTCTTCTCAGTCTGCGCACAGCGCTCGAAGTCGTGTCCTTGCTTCAAACATTCAAAGCAACTTGGCGGGTAAAATGAGTGGAATTTCGAACCGAGGAGTGAAAACAGCTAATTATTACGTTATTACGTATAATACAATGCCATCTGCACTCGTCGAATTAGGATTTATCTCATCACCAACAGATTTGACTTACCTTCGAAGTAACACGTCTCGTCAGCAAATGGCGGAAGGTGTGGCTGAAGGAATTGCCAAATATGTTCAGACTTATTATTGATTTGAATTAACCCAGACATGATTGTCTGGGTTTTTTTGATGTACAAAAAACCGAACCGATTAAATCGGTTCGGTTCAATTTTATAGATCATCAAATCCGTTCGCGTCTGTCACTTTCGCATAAGAACGTGACTTTTGTTCGAAGAAATCAGATTTTGTCGCATTGAGCGAGTCATCTGAGTATGCACGGATCCAAGGCATGACATCTTCGTCAAATCCTTCATACAAGTCATTCAGACCGATGACGCGGAGGCGTTTATTCGCCAAGTATTTGACGTAGTCTCGCATTTCACTGACGTCGAGTCCATCGAGGTCACGGAGAACGTATTCACACCACTCGATCTCGAGATCGACCGCTTCTGACATCGTGTCGTATACGAACTGACTGAACTTTCCGTTTTCATCAATCTTCGGATTTTCTGTCAGCACGGCACGTAAGAGCTGGCTGATGAAGTAAGAATGTTGCATCTCATCACGTTGGATATAACTGATCATCGTTGATGTACCGACCATCTTTTGGTGGCGGGCGAGATTGTAGAAATAAGCGAATCCTGAATAGAAGTTGATGCCTTCTAGAATGACGGATGCAACGAGCGATTTCGCAAAGTTTTCAGCGTTCGGAGTCTCGCGGAACGCTTCATATAAGTCCAAGATGAATTGATTGCGCTTCATGACCATTTCATCGTCTTTGGCGATGTCAAAGATTCGATTTTGTTCAGCGAGTGGCACGAGACTTGATAGGACATAGCTGTATGATTGATTGTGCACGACCTCTTGTTGTGCGATGACCGCGAGAACGGCGTGTACAGACGAGTCAGATGAGAACATAGAAGACTCGAGGATGTATCGTGTCTGGACCGAGTCGAGAATCGAGAGCAGTCCGATGATCCGTTTGAATGCATCCTGTTCACGTTCAGTCAATTGCGGCCATTGTTGCATATCCTTAGACATTGAGATCTCATCAGGAATCCAAAAGTTCGATAATAACTGTTTGTAAATGGTATAGAACTGAGGATACGCGATATCGTTCCAATTGACGATCGAACTCGTTTCCCCGCCAATGATGGCGGTTGCCCGGTTAGGATGTTTGGGCGACAATAATTTGATTTTCTGAATCGACATGATGCATAACTCCTTCTTCTACATGGTGAGCCATCCGCTCTGCCCAATGTTGGACGTTGAACGGTTGGTTACGTGGGGACTGCTCGATTTTAAGCAGTTCCCCGGCAAGTGGGATTCCGTATTTTGAAAGGTGGTACGCCATCTCGTCAACAGCGCGACAGAAATGTACAAACATCTTGTCACCGGTTCCGAATACCGCAGCTTGTCGAATCGGCACTTGGAGTTCCTTTAACACGAGGCGGAACGTATCTTTCATTTCGTCTGGTAAGATTCCGTCTGCCCACGTGTAAGAGCCGAAATAGACGAGGTCGAACGAAGCGAGTGATTGAGCTTCGCGATATCCGACGCGATCGGCATCATAGCGGACGACCGTATCGCCACGGTGATGATGTGTCGATTCGATGAGCGATGCCACTTCTTCTGTGTTTCCACTCATCGAATGACAGATGATTGCGATGTTCATAGGGTGGACCACCTTTCTATAAAATATACATAATGATTATGACGACGGTTTACGAAGCACACGACTCACATTCGTCGACTTCGACAGTCGTCGAACGAGTGTAGTAAATCGACTTCATGCCAAGAGACCATGCCTCGAGGTGCATCGCAAGAAGCTCTGTCGCTTTTACATCGTTCTTCACGTATAAGTTGAAGCTGATTGCTTGGTCGATGTGGCGCTGGCGAGCCGCGTTTTGACGGATGCTCCATAATTGATCAATTTCAAATGCTGATTTATAGAACCAGTTCGTGTCCGGCGTCAAGTCGGGAACCGTGACTGGAATCTTATAGTTTTTCTTCTCTTCTGAGTAGACCTTTTTGTAGACCGGGTCAATCGATGCGGTACTACCAGCGATAATCGCCGTCGATGAGTTTGGTGCAACGGCCATCATATAGGCGTTACGGACGCCGTTTTGATGTACTTCTGCTGCGAGACCGTCCCAATCGAGGTCGTCGTGTGAACGATAGTTCCGGCGCTTGAAGTATTCGCCTGTATGCCATTCTGAACCTTCGAAGACGCCGAATGCTCCTTTTTCTTTGGCGAGTTCCATCGATGCTTGGATTGTGAGATACGCGATTTTTTCATAGAGTTTCTCTGCATATTGAACGGCATCGACCGATTCCCAACGGATTCCTTCTAGTGCGAGCAAGTGATGCCAACCGAACGTTCCTAGACCGACTGCACGATACTTCTGGTTCGTGATCATCGCCTGTGGAACTTCGATCGTATTCAAATCGATGACGTTATCGAGCATACGCATTTGAATCGGGATGAGTCGTTCGAGCACATCGGCTTTCACGGCACGAGCAAGTGCGATTGAACTCAAGTTACAGACGACGAAATCACCAGGAGTCTTTGTGATGACGATTTTTCCGTCTTGTGTGTATTCTTCTTCGATTGTCGTTGCCGACATGTTTTGCGCAATTTCAGAACAGAGGTTTGAACTGTAGATCATCCCGGCATGTTTGTTTGGGTTTGCGCGGTTCACTGCGTCTCGGAAGAACATATATGGTGTACCTGTTTCAAGTTGTGAGCGCATGTAACGTTTTACAAGGTCGATGGCTGGAACTGTCACACGAGATAATTCTGGCGTGTTGACACATTCCATATATTTCTCTGTGAAGCTTCCACCGTTCTCTGATTCGTCAAAATAGTCTTCAAGGCTATATCCCATCACGGTACGAATCTCGTGTGGATCGAACAAGTGCCAGTCGCCGCGTGCCTCGACCGTACGCATGAAGAGGTCCGGTAAGCAAACGCCTGTGAACAAGTCGTGTGTCCGGAGGCGCTCATCCCCGTTGTTCAATTTCGCGTCTAGGAATTCGAAGATGTCCTTATGCCAAATGTCTAAATAGACGGCAATTGAGCCTTGACGCATACCGAGTTGGTCGACAGAGACGGCCGTGTTGTTCAATTGCTTCATCCAAGGAAGGGCACCACTTGAGACGCCTTTGAATCCTTTGATGTCACTACCACGTGAACGGATTTTCCCGAGGTAGACACCGATTCCACCGCCACCTTTTGAGAGCGTCGCCACATCGGTGTTCGAATCATAAATGCCACGGAGAGAGTCATCAACTGTATCAATGAAACAAGAGCTGAGCTGTCCATATGATTTACCGGCGTTTGACAACGTTGGTGTCGCGACCGTCATATAAAGGTTTGATAAAGCCCAATAAGCTTCTTCGACGAGCTTCAATCGAGTCGTCTCATCTTCTTTTTGCATGAGCGTCATCGCGATGACCATGAAGCGCTCCTGTGGAAGCTCATAAAGGTTCTTCACATGATCGCGCCCAAGATAGCGGTCCGACAACGTGCGGAGTCCGATATATGTGAAGAGACGATCACGGGATGGATCGATCAATGTTTCGAGATGGTCCATGTCTTCTTTTGAATACGTATCGAGAAGCGCTGACGTGAAAATTCGTTTTGATGTTAACGTCTCGACCAGTTGATAGAAGTTACCATAACGCATAGATGCTTCGTAACCGCGGTTGCGTGCCGCTTCAAGATAGAGGCGGTTCAAGTACATTTCCGTTGCCACGAACGTCCAGTCCGGTTCTTCGGCTTTCAACATATCGAGGGCATGCATCGTCAATAAGTCATATACTACATCTTGTGTTAGCGTTTTTGTCTCGAGCGCCCGAATAGCCCGTTCTTCATAGCGCTCTACGCTTAAGTGAGGATACCGTGTCTGGATAGATTGAATAAGAGAAGAGACGTCAGAAAGCGTTGGAGCCGCTGGTAGCATCGTCTCGTGGTGGATAGGGGATGTCAAAATAGATCACTCCTTTAGATGGTGTAGACGTTATAAAAGGATAATAAGAACTTCCTTACCTGTCACAATATCGTGTTAACGATCAAAATACCCGTTAACTATATATTGACACTTTTTTATCTTTTTAATCATAAAACACCTATATTTAGTTTTTCAATCCTTGACATTCTGGAATGTGCCCGTCACCTTTTTGCTTTTGCTCCAAAAGGGCTTCATGACCCAATTTGAGACAGAGAACTGAGATGAAAAAAATTATGTATTGTCTTTGCTTGTTTTTTCACAAATTGATGAATTCGATTTCATCACTCTTGATGAAACATTTCATCCGTTTGTTTGAGGTGGAATGGATTGTATTTGACGTTACTTATCAAAATACCTGCATCTTCATTTCATACTAGATATAGTGTTCTGATGAATCAAGAAATATGAATCCATTTGTCAAGGCTGGTATCCGAGTAAAAAGTAAGGTAGATTGGTGAAGTAGGACATGGAATTTTAGCGAAAAGAAGGGTTTAACAAGTGCGTACAGAAGACTTATTATTAACATGGGACCCACTCGGTTATGGGGCAGGTTCATACGGACCTGAGTTTGATGAAGTCATGATGGCATTAACCTATGTCGATTCTCCCGAACAATTGACCGAAGTGATTCGCCGAACGCTTCTTGAAGCGTTCGATGCGTGTCCACCAGAAACAGAGATTTTCGAGATGGCGCAGCGACTCCTCGTATCGTCATCTTGCCAACTATAAGGAGGAACCAATAATGTTACGAATTGATCCAACACCGAATCCGAATGCGATGAAAGTGACACTTCCAGAGAACGTGTTTGGCGCCAAGAGTCAAAGTGTGAAGGCGGGCGAAGCGACAGATCAACCGCTTCTCGCCAAGTTAGTTGAAATCGAAGGCGTGGAGAGTGTCTTTGCTTATGGTGACTTTGTGACCGTATCAAAGGAGAACGGTGTGAGCTGGGAAGCAATTCTTCCACTCGTTGAGACGGCATATCGCGGATGAAACCGATTGTCTCGATTGTCATTCCGGCTTATAAACGCGAGACGGAACTGACGGAACTGCTTGAAAGTCTAACGGTCCAAACATTTCAGCAGTTTGAGGTCTTGGTCATGAATAATGAAGGGCCGCCAAAACAACACCTTTTGGCGCCTTTTTTGAATCAATTGGATGCACGTGTCATCGAAGTGGGTGAAAACCATCATGTTCGTGCCCGTAATCGTGGTGTTCTCGAAGCGAGAGGCGATGTCATCTTGTTACTAGACGATGACGATTTGCTCATGCCGACACATCTAGAGGCAGGGCTACGCGACCTTCAACAGGCTGACCTCGTCTATTCGGACGCTGAGCTGTTCCGCTTCGAATGGAGAGGGGGCCGTCGTGTTGTGACGGACTGGGAACCGTTCGCTTACGCGTTCGATCGAGAGCGGATGCGTCAGGACTCGACGTTTATTCCTTCGGGTACGATGTATCGCAAATCGATTCATGACACGATTGGTCTATTCGACGAAGACGTCTATAACTACTGGGATTGGGATTTCTTGTTAAGGGTAATGGATGCATTCACCGTGTCACACCCGGCGCGTGCGACGGTACTGTACGCGTTCAACGGGACCGACAACCTATCAGCAATACAGGATGAAACGAGACGTCGTTATTTTGATTGTTTTTGTCAAAAGCACGGTCTGACAGACATGGAGATGAAGAATTTCCATATCGTTCAGGAGGAACGACGTTCATACGTGAGACAGACAGAGAGAACGTTCACAGGCGTGCTACCTGGTCGAACGGAAGGAGAATAAGTATGTATTCATCAAAAGAACTTGAGTTGTTAGAATTGTTAGAAGAAAAGGGGTATCTCGAGACGAAGATGTTGGCTGACTTGTTGGCACTCGATGAAGAGACGATTGAGTCGATGCTCGAGAAGTTCAAGCAAGACGGGATTCTCCTTGGATTTCGTGCCATGGTCAATTGGCAAAAAATCAATCGCCACGATGTCACTGCCTTCATTGACGTTAAAGTGACTCCGAAACGAGGGCGCGGATTTGACGACGTGGCCGAGCGTATTTATCGCTTCCCAGAAGTGACGGCGCTTTATTTGATGTCGGGTGCTTATGACCTTCAAGTCGTCATCCGGGCAAACTCACTTCAAGATGTTGCCTCATTTGTCTCAGACAAGCTTTCGCCGCTTGATTCGGTTTTGTCGACGACAACTCACTTCAAATTGAAGACGTACAAACATGACGGGATCTTGTTCACCCCACAAACTGAAGATAAGCGGTTGAACATCACGCCATGAAGTCTTTATCAAATCAAGTCGTCTCGATGAAGCCATCGGGCATTCGCCGTTTCTTCGACTTAGCACAGACGATGGATAACGTGGTCTCTCTCGGGGTGGGAGAACCGGATTTCATCACACCGTGGAACGTGCGAGAAGCGAGCTATGCCGCACTCGAAGAAGGATATACGGCCTATAGTGCTAACGCCGGTCTCATCGAGTTGCGTGAAGAGATTGCAACTTATATGAAAGAACGCTTTTTAGTCGAGTACGATCCGACGTCTGAATTGATTGTCACGACAGGGGCATCGCAGGCGCTCGATATCGCATTCCGTGCCCTTCTCAATCCAGGGGACGAGGTCATCGTGGTCGAACCGGCATTCGTTTCATATGGTCCACTCATCGAGTTGGCAGGTGGAACCGTCGTGCCTGTTGCGTGTCGTCCAGAGAAAGGGTTTCGACTCGATCGAGATGACGTCGAGCAAGCCATCACAGAACGAACGAAAGCGATCTTGCTCTGCTTCCCGTCTAATCCAACGGGCGCTACGATGAATGGCGACGAACTCGCGCAAATCGCAGAACTCGCGACAAAGTATGACCTTTGGGTCGTCAGCGATGAGATTTATGCGGAACTTTGTTATGACGACCCATTCGTCAGCTTCGCGACGCTCCACGACATGCGAGACCGGACGATTGTTGTGAATGGTTTCTCAAAAGCATTCGCAATGACAGGATGGCGTCTTGGCTTCACATGCGCGCCCGAAGTTGTGACGCGAGAGATGTTGAAGGTCCATCAATATGGCATGATGTGTGCACCTACGCTCGTTCAATTCGGTGGACTCGAGGCACTTCGGACTCGTGAGCAGCACGTGCCGAGCATGGTGAAAAGTTATCGTCAACGTCGGAACTATTTCATTCAAGCGCTGAACGAGGCGGGATTACCGACGCACGTGCCAGGTGGAGCATTTTATGCTTTTCCTTCGATTCGACATACTGGATTGACGAGTGAGGAATTTGCAGAACGTCTTCTCATCGAAGAACGTGTCGCCGTTGTTCCTGGAAATGCCTTCGGTGAGAGCGGGGAAGGATTCGTCCGGGCGAGTTATGCGACTTCGCTCGAACAACTACAAGAAGCGATTCTTCGGATTCAACGTTTCATGAAACAATTTGAAGTCACAGTAGCCAAGGACTCTCATTCGTGAGAGTTCTTTGGCGTTTTAGCGATATAACGAAAGGGAAAAGACGGGCGAGGTGAAGATGATGAAACGATTTGACTTTGTTGCAATCGGGTGTGGTCCGTATAATCTTGGTCTCATGGCCCTTGCGGAAAAAACTGAACTGCATGGGATTTGCTTTGAGCAACGCGCGGAGATGATGTGGCATGAAGGCATGTTGATTGAAGGGATGACGATGCAAACGCATTATTTACAAGATCTCGTCACGTTGGCGGACCCGACCCATTCGGCGAGTTTTCTGAACTATTTGAGTGATACGGGTCGACTCCAAACATTTATCACGCAAGAACAAGATAAGATTCCTCGAACGGAATACAATCGTTACTTGCGATGGGTTGTAAATCAACTGTCGACGATTCGTTTCAATCATTATGTGTCTGACGTTGTAGTGGAAGAAGAGGGCTTCCTCGTGACCGTCGAATCAGATGGTCGATCGACACAAGTTCATACAAAACATCTCGTCCTAGGGACAGGGGCGGCGCCATTCGTGCCGGACGGGTTTGAACAAGTCATTCATACGAGCGATTATTTGACGTACCGGGACGTCCTCAAAGACCGATATCGTGTCGCGGTCGTGGGGAGCGGACAGAGTGCGGCGGAAGTATTTCTGGACTTGTTGCGTGAAGCGACGGATGAACAACGCGTCGACTGGATCACACGCTCCGAACAATTTGAGTCACTCGAAGCAGGCAAGCTTGGGGATGAAATTTTTAGTGTGGATTATGTCGATTATTTTCATAAGCTACCGTACGACGCTCGGCAAGAGCTACTCGGGTCATTCGAGCGTTTCCGTCATGGTGTCAATCCTGAGACGATGACCTCGATCTATGAGACCTTGTATCATCGGACGGCAGAAGCGGAAGCGACGAAGGCTGATATGATGACACAGGTCGAAGTGGAATCGATTTCTTATGATTGGTTAACACATCGTTTGAAAGGGACCCAACGGTATACGGGAGAAGTGATTGAAAGAGAGTACGATCTCGTTGTCGTGGCGACGGGGTATCGCCCGGTGATCCCATCTTGGATAGATCAGCTCCCGGTTGTATGGGAAGTAGAGGGAGAATGGGCAGTCCGTGACACGTATGAGGTGATCATGAGCGAGTCGCTAGGCGGAAAGTTGTTTACGCACACGAATATAGAGCATTCACATGGTCCGGCTGCGACGAATCTCGGGATGGCAGTCTATCGAAATGCGGTCATTTTGAACGACATGGCTGGAGAAACGATCTATCCGATTCGTCATCAGAAGCCGTTTACGACATTTTGAACAAAAAAAGGCTAGGCGAGTCGCCTAGCGGAATCAGGGGGGAATACTTGAAGTCTTGCTTGATTTGTATTTACCCCGCACTTCGACTTTAAAACATACCAACACGTCAAAAATAATCTTTTTTGCTAAATTCTACACTTTATCGAAAAAAGTATGTTATAGTAAGTTGATGAATTTAGCATAGGAGTTGTTTGTAATGGCAAAATACGAAAAAGATCAAGTATTAACAGGTAAAGTAACAGGAATCCAACCTTTCGGTGCTTTCGTAGCACTCGACGATGAGACTCAAGGTCTTGTACACATTTCAGAAATCTCACACGACTACGTAAAAGACGTAAACGATTACGTTCAAGTTGGTCAAGAAGTTGAAGTGAAAATCCTTGAAGTGGACGAAGCTTCTAAAAAAATCAAGCTTTCAATGAAAGCGACTCAAGAAGCTCCAAAACGCGAGAAGTCTGCGAAGCCAGCTCGTCGTGCGCCACGCCGCAACGAAGCATCTTCAAACTTCAAGCAAGAAGAAGCTCCAGGATTCACAGTCCTCAAAGACAAACTTGAAGACTGGATCAAAAACACAAACTTCAAGAAGTAAGTGTCCCAAGGTGGCCCGTTCTAAACGGGTCACCTTTTTTATTTTACAGGAATCGGCGGATTGAATGACGAAACTGTAAAGCGAATAGGAGGGGATGGCATGAAGATTGGCATCATCGGAACGGGAGGAATTGCGACAAGTGCCCATATCCCGAATTATGTCAAAGCAGGCATGGATGTGGTAGCGGTCATGAACCGGACACGGGCAAACGGGGAACGTGTCGCACGACAGTTCGGCATCCCGAACCTTTATGAGGCGGTCGAAGAGATGCTTTCACGCGAAAATCTCGATGCGGTCAGTATATGTACACCAAACGCCTTACATAAAGAGCAAGTGCTGCTTGCGCTTGAAGCAGGATGTCACGTTCTCTGTGAGAAGCCACCGGGAATCTCAGAGAATGAAGCGATCGAGATGTTGGAAGCGGCAAAACGAGCCGGAAAAACATTGCATTACGGATTCCATTACCGACATCGTGAGGATACGGTTCTGTTGAAGCGAATGATTGATGCGGGTGAACTCGGAGACATCTATGCAGCGACGGCGCTCGCGCTTCGACGGCGTGGAATTCCGGGATGGGGTGTCTTCACGAATAAAGAACTGCAAGGCGGGGGTGCATTACTCGACATAGGTGTGCATATGTTAGACCTGGCGCTTCATTTGATGGGATACCCGAAACCGAGAGAGGTCGTCGGTCATGTCGGTCAGTACTTAGGGAATCGTCCTGGTGTCGGCTTGCTGGGGGAATGGGACGCGAGTTCACTCACAGTCGAGGATACGGCGAGAGCGATGGTCACGTTTGAAAACGGAGCATCCTTATTACTCGACGTCAGCTACATGGCCAATATCGAGGAAAAAGATACGATGCGAGTGGAATGTCGCGGCACGAAATCCGGAGCCAGTCTGTTCCCGCTCACACTTCACACGGAGAAATTTGGTGCATTGTTTGACGAGCGACCAGCTTATTTGACTGAACACGACCCGTATGAGCGGCAAATCCGACTTTTCCTTGAGGCCTGTGGAGAAGAGCCGAACTATCGGCAAGCGGAGGAAGCGGTCATCTTGCATCACATCATCGACCGTATCTATCAGTAAGCACGATACTTTTCATTCCGTGAAAACAGGGTATATAGTGTAGGTGTTACATATTTCTATGGGAGGTTAACTTATGCACAACTTTGAATACAAAAACCCGACAAAACTAATTTTTGGGACACATCAGGTCGAAAAATTAGGTGGAGAACTAGAAGCGCTTGACGCGAAGAAAGTGATGCTCGTCTATGGTGGCGGAAGCATCAAAAAGAACGGGACGTACGATGAAGTCGTGGCCGAGCTTGAAAAAGCCGGTATCTCATACGTAGACTTCTCAGGTGTTGAACCGAACCCACGGATTGAGACTGTACGTCGTGCGGTGAAATTTGCGCGTGAAGAGGACGTTGATGCCTTGCTAGCTGTCGGTGGCGGTTCCGTCATCGACTGCACAAAACTGATTTCAGCAGCGATTCCATATGACGGGGACGCGTGGGACATCGTACTTCGTGAACATATCCCGACAGAGGCGGTACCATTCGGGACAGTCCTTACACTCGCTGCGACAGGGTCGGAGATGAACTCGGGATCGGTCATCACGAACTGGGAGACTCAAGAGAAGTTCGGTTGGGGTCACCCACTTGTATTCCCGACATTCTCGATCCTCGATCCACGTTACACCGTGTCGGTTCCAAAAGACCAGACAATTTATGGCATCGTCGACATGATGAGCCACTGTTTCGAGCAATACTTCCACCCGAACCATGCGCCGGTACAAGAACGCATGACAGAAGGTGTGTTGAAAGCGGTCGTCGAATCGGCACCCAAACTCGTCAACGATTTAGAAAACGTAGACCTCCGTGCCATCATCTTATTCTCAGGTACGATGGCATTGAACGGTGTACTTCAAATGGGTGCAGCCGGTGACTGGGCATCGCACAACATCGAACACGCCGTATCTGCTGTCCATGACATCCCGCATGCTGGGGGCCTCGCGATCCTCTTCCCACGTTGGATGGAACATGTGTTGGATGAAGACAATGCGGCTCGCTTTGCTCGACTCGGTACGGAAGTGTTCGATGTGGAGCCAGGTGCAACGGATTTAGAGACAGGGAAGCGTACAATCGAGGCCATCCGTGCGTTCTTCGATCAACTCGGTGCACCGAACTCGCTTCGTGACTACGATATCGATGAGTCGACATTCGATGCGATTCTTGATTCTGCGATGAAACGTGGTGCATTTGGTCGTTTCCGTACGCTCGAACGGGAAGATGTTGCGCATATTCTCGAACTAAGTAAATAAGGCGATTTCTTGCCTATTTTGCAATAATGATTGAACGAATCTAGACTTTCCGTTTATGATGGGTCATGTATGGCTCTTTTACGAGCGATTTAAAGGAGGAAATGACATGTCAACTGTACGTTTCGATTATTCAAACGCGCTCTCATTCGTAGGGAAGCATGAAATTGACCAAATGCAAGAAACGGTAAAAACTCTCCACTCGGTGATTCACGAGCGGAGCGGTGCCGGAAGTGATTTTCTTGGGTGGGTCGACCTTCCGACCGAATACGATCAAGATGAGTTCGCACGAATCAAAGCTGCGGCGGAACGAATTCGCGAGAATTCAGATGTTCTCGTCGTCGTCGGAATCGGAGGTTCTTACCTCGGTGCCCGTGCAGCGATCGAAATGCTTCAACATTCGTTCTTCAACGTATTGTCAAAAGAAGAGCGCAAGGCGCCACAAGTATTCTATGCGGGCCATAACATCTCTTCAACGTATATGAGAGAGTTGCTTCAAGTGCTTGAAGGGAAAGACGTCTCAATCAACGTCATCTCGAAATCAGGAACGACGACAGAACCTGCGATCGCATTCCGTGTCCTCAAGCAATTCATGGAAGACAAGTATGGTCAAGACGGAGCGCGTGAGCGGATCTATGCGACGACAGACCGTGCCCGTGGCGCCCTCAAGACGCTCGCGGACGCTGAAGGTTACGAGACGTTCGTTATTCCAGATGACGTCGGTGGACGTTTCTCTGTCCTCACACCGGTCGGACTTCTTCCGATTGCCGCTGCAGGAATCGATATCGATGCTTTGATGGAAGGCGCACGCGATGCACAAAACGCCTACAGCTCGCCAGAATTGGCTGAGAACGAAGCGTATCAGTATGCAGTCGTACGTAATGCTCTCTATGCGAAAGGTAAATCGATTGAGATGCTCGTCAACTACGAACCAGCTCTACACTACGTGTCAGAGTGGTGGAAACAGCTTTACGGAGAATCAGAAGGGAAAGACAACAAAGGGATCTTCCCTGCGGCTGTCGACTTCTCGACTGATCTTCACTCGATGGGTCAATACATTCAAGAAGGCCGTCGCGACTTGTTCGAGACAGTCATCCGTGTGAAAGAAGTCCGTCACACAATGAATGTCCCAGAAGACGCACAAGACTTGGATGGTTTGAACTTCCTCGCAGGCGAAACAATCCAATTCGTGAACGACAAGGCGACAGAAGGGACGCTCCTCGCACATACAGATGGGGACGTACCGAACCTTGTCGTCGAATTGCCAGAGATGACACCTTACCACCTCGGTTACTTGTTCTACTTCTTCGAGAAAGCATGTGCAATGAGCGGATACATCCTCGGGGTGAACCCGTTCAACCAACCTGGCGTTGAAGCATACAAAGCGAACATGTTCGCATTACTCGGTAAACCAGGGTATGAAGAACAAAAAGCAGAACTTGAAAAACGCTTGAATCAATAAGAAAACGAATCGGTCCGCGTGTCGGACCGATTTTTTTGTTTGAAACTGGGTGCAGACAAGGTAAAGTGAGAGTAGACAGGGGAAAGAAAGGGATGGACTATGAAGACATTCAAGGATTACTATCATAATCAAGTCGAGTTAAGCTTCACCCATTATCCGTTCTCAGACACGCCGCTCCACGTCTGGGTCGTCGCCCGATATAAGGACAAATGGGTATTGACGAAACATAAGCAACGAGGGCTCGAATTCCCAGGTGGGAAAGTCGAGCCGGGCGAACATGAGGATGCCGCTGCCATCCGGGAAGTATATGAAGAGACCGGAGGCGTCGTCAAGACATTACGATACATGGGGCAGTATCGTGTGCTCGGCCGCGGCGACACCGTCATCAAAAACATTTATTTTGCGGAAATCGAACGATTCGAAGATCATCCCGCAGTCGACGAGACGGATGGGGCCGTCTTGATCGATGTCTTGCCGGACAACCTACTACGGAATCCACGTTACAGCTTTATGATGAAAGACCGTGTCTTACCGGAAACGATGAGGGTGCTCCATGAGCAACACTTGGTTTGATCGGGTCGACGTCTTGCCACCTTATGCCGGTTATCGGGTGACGCGTGGGTGGTATACGACAAATGATGGGGAAGAGGTCGTCGCCTATTCGATTGAACCGAAACGGTCGAACGGACAGGTATTGATGTACTTACGAGGGGGGACGGCACGAATCGGAGACGTCCGGTTGCCGCGACTCATGCAATTTGCGGCACGTGGTTTTCATGTGGTGGCCCCGGTTTATCGAGGCAATCACGGAGGTACGGGAAAAGAAGACTTCGGTGGAGAGGATTTAGAAGACGTACTCTCACTCTATGATCGCGTCCAAACGAGTGGACGACCGATTCATGCACTCGGTTTTTCGCGCGGTGGGATGATGGCACTCTCTCTCGCATCTGAACGACCGGTCACCACTGTCACTTCATGGGCCGGTGTGACGAATCTAGAGTGGACCTATGAAGAGCAGCGCTCGATGCGGAAGATGTTACGTCGCATGACGGGCGGGGACCCTGAATCGGCAGAAACGGCATATACGGAACGTTCTCCGCTCTATAAGGAATGGGGCGCTCCAACGCTGATCATCCATGGTACGGATGATGAGCAGGTCCGATTGCGCCATGCGACGGCAGTCGCCGAGAAATTAGGCGAGCAGGCCGAGTTTTGGGTGCTTCCGTTCGGACACCAACTCCCGTTTTGGAATAAATGGGAGACGACCGAACAAGCGATGGAATGGATGCTACAACAAGCAAAAGCACCGACTCGATGAGTCGGTGCTTTCGTATTAGATGACCAGTGGACCGGCTGCGATGACTGATTCACTCGCTTTCGTGAACCGTGTGAAGTTCTCTTTAAACTTCATCGCGAGTGCCTTCGCCTCGACATCGTAGCGAGCTGGGTCGCTCCACGTGTCACGTGGATTGAGCACGTTACTCGGTACGCCTTCGATGGCTACTGGAATCTCGACGTTGAAAATGTCATGTTTCTTCGTCTCGACGTCGCGAAGTTGACCGTTGACTGCGGCGTTGACCATCGCACGCGTGTAAGCGAGTTTCATACGTGAACCTTCACCGTATGCACCGCCAGTCCAACCTGTGTTGACGAGGTAGACATCCACGTCGTGTTCCTCAATCAATTTACCGAGCATATCCGCGTAACGCTCTGGAGCGAGCGGAAGGAACGGTGAACCGAAGCAAGTCGAGAATGTCGCCTGTGGTTCTGTGACACCGCGCTCGGTGCCGGCAAGTTTTGACGTATAACCCGACAAGAAGTGGTACATCGCCTGTTCTTTCGTCAGTTTGCTGATCGGAGGCAAGACGCCATATGCATCTGCCGTCAAGAAGACAATCGTATTCGGATGACCTGCGCGAGATGGGAGCATCGCATTGTCGATGAATTCGATTGGATATGCCGCACGTGTGTTTTCCGTCAAGGAAATGTTCTTATAGTCCGGTGTACGATCTTCATTCAACACGACGTTTTCAATCAATGAACCGAAGCGAATCGCATCATAGATTTGAGGTTCGTTCTCACGAGACAAGTTGATCGTCTTCGCGTAACAACCTCCTTCGATGTTGAAGACCCCGTCCGGTGACCATCCGTGTTCGTCGTCTCCAATCAAGTGACGCTCAGGGTCAGCCGAGAGCGTTGTCTTCCCAGTGCCCGACAATCCGAAGAAGAGTGCCGTTTCGTTCGCATCGTTGACGTTTGCTGAACAGTGCATCGATAACACGTTCTGCTCAGGTAGCAAGAAGTTCATGACGGAGAAGATAGATTTTTTAATTTCGCCACCGTATTCTGTTCCCCCGATCAGAATCGTGCGCTTGGCGAATGAGACGAGAATGAACGTCTCAGAGTTCGTACCATCGACCGCAGGGTCTGCTTTATAGCTCGGTGCATAAATGACCGTGAACGGGTCGAACGCACCTTTCGTCGGCCATTCGCGTAAGAACAATTGTTTGGCGAACAGACTGTGCCACGCATACTCCGTAATGGCACGGACAGGCAACGTATAGTGTTCATCTGCACCAGCGGATGCTTCTAGATAATACAGCTTATCCTTCTTTTCTAAATGGTCGAGAACTTTGTCAAGAAGTGCTGAAAACTTCTCTTCTGCGATCGGTTGGTTCACTTTACCCCAATCGACGAGGTTGTTGCTGACTTCATCTTGTACGACGAATTTGTCTTTCGGTGACCGTCCGGTAAAAGCACCGGTGCTGACAGATAATGCCCCGTCTTTTGTCAGTACACCTTCACCATTTTGAATGGCTTCTTCCACCAGCTCTGGAACCGTCAAGTTCCGTAACATGTCGGCACCATTAATTAATTCTTCGATTTTCAGGAGCGTTGTCGCCATCCTGAATCCCACCTTTCCCCTAAATAGATGTGGATGAAATCCGCATACTTCCGCGATTACGATTAATCAGTATGACATTTTTAATTATATGTGACACACTAATTAAACACAAGCGTTTCTTCTCTCTAAGTAAGCGCTTTCTTACAAAGTCATTTTATCACATTCTCTTATCACAAGGTGTTAAAAAAAAGAAACGAAATAAAAAAATGTTTGACGATTCACAAACAGAAATGTTTTGCAAGTCTGTGAAAACTTTTACGAATTCGTCCGATTCCCTTGACATAATCGAGTGTCATTTATATGATGGTTTTCGTAACGGATACTCTTATTCTGAGCGGTGGAGGGAACAAGGCCCTACGAAGCCCAGCAACCGTCCGACATGAAGTCTTGTGCGGAAAAGGTGCTATCCTGAAGCGAAGCCATTAGCTTCGAACGATAAGAGGGTAAGGAAGAACGATTCAACCTTTCCCCATGTATGTCATCGGGGGAGGTTTTTTTCATTACCGTCCCAAAGCAACGCGTAAGGGGAACGAGTACCGTCCACATAATACCCTTATTATAGGAGGTTTTTTGAATGTCAAAATTGAACCGTCGACTTTTTACTTCAGAGTCGGTTACTGAAGGACATCCAGACAAAATTTGTGATCAGATCTCTGACTCCATCTTGGATGCCATTTTAGCGGAAGACCCGAATGCCCGTGTTGCGGCAGAAACGTCTGTCACAACAGGTCTTGTACTCGTAGCTGGTGAAATCACAACGTCAACTTACGTGGATATCCCGAAAGTTGTCCGTGAAACAATCCGCGAAATCGGATACACGCGTGCGAAATATGGCTTTGATGCTGAAACGTGTGCGGTCTTGACGTCAATCGATGAGCAATCGGTAGACATCGCGCAAGGTGTTGACCAGGCGCTTGAAGCACGTGAAGGTCAGATGACTGAAGAGGAACTCGATGCAATCGGTGCAGGAGACCAAGGTCTTATGTTCGGATATGCGACAAACGAGACACCTGAGCTCATGCCGCTTCCAATCTCGTTGGCACACAAGTTGTCACGTCGTCTTGCTGAAGTGCGTAAGAACGGTACGCTCGAGTACCTTCGTCCGGACGGGAAGACGCAAGTAACGGTCGAGTATGATGAGGACAACAACCCTGTTCGCATCGATACGATTGTTATTTCGACACAACACGCTGAAGAAATCACGCTTGAGCAAATTCAAGAAGACTTGAAAAAACATGTCATCGAGGCAGTCATTCCGGCTGAACTCATCGATGCTGAAACAAAATACTTCATCAACCCGACTGGTCGCTTCGTAATCGGTGGACCACAAGGGGACGCAGGTTTGACTGGACGTAAGATCATCGTCGATACGTACGGTGGATACGCTCGTCACGGTGGCGGTGCATTCTCTGGTAAAGATCCTACAAAAGTTGACCGTTCAGCGGCATACGCAGCCCGCTATGTAGCGAAAAACATCGTTGCAGCAGGACTTGCTGATAAAGCAGAAGTTCAACTTGCATACGCAATCGGTGTTGCACACCCAGTATCAATCGCTGTCGATACGTTCGGCACAGGTAAATTGAGCGAAACGGAACTCGTTGAACTCGTTCGCGAGAACTTCGATCTCCGTCCAGCAGGCATCATCAAGATGCTTGACCTTCGTCGCCCAATTTACAAACAAACGGCAGCTTACGGTCACTTCGGTCGTACAGACATCGAACTCCCATGGGAGCAAACAGATAAAGCAGCCATTCTTGAAGAAGGCGCGAAACGTTTCGCGTAATCATCAAAAACGACCTTTCCGAGGAAAGGTCGTTTTTTTATGCTGTCGGTGGTACCTGTTTGTTCGAATCGGATGAAGAATCGGTTGTCGGATCTTGTCCAAGCGCCGTATCCTTCGCTTCGACGACTTTCTCCCCGATGTCCTGTAAGTCCGACTTGGCCTCTTGAGCCGTCTCGACGATTTTAGTGACGTCCTCTTTCACGGTATCGACTTCCCCGACGACTTTTTCGTATACGTTTTGGACATCTGTAGAGACTTCTTGAATCTTTGTCGAGGCCGACTTCACTTGTTCAATGACTTGAGACGCCTTTCCGGCAGGATCTTGTTTCACTTCGTTGACGATGCCCCCGACCGACGATTTCGCATTCGAGAGGGATTGCTTTGTCTGCTCCCGGTTCGAGGAGCTAAGTAAGGCGAGTAGACCACCGACGAGTGCACCGAGCAACATCCCGGTCACGACACTGATTTTTGGACTTCCCCCGTCCAATTGATCGAATTGGCGGTTCGGGTTTGCTGTCTGTTCTACTTTCGGGTCATGTTCTTGTCTAGGTTCCATGTGGTTCCACTCCTTCGTTTGATTGGCATTGGTTGTGTTATACCCTAGAGCAATGTCTACGTAACGTTTTCTGATGAATCGTCATGAAAAAGAAATGAAGGAGCAGGATAAAAACACCGGGATAGGGAATGATACAAATAGATTGGCCAAAAGGGGGAAGCTGTCATGAACATGAGGGAAGCAGTGCCAGAAGATGCGACGCTGATTCGGAACATCGCGCTGGCGACCATTTCACAGGATGATTCCAATCGAACGAGAGCGATGGAACGCGCGTATCGGCAAGAAGAGATTGTACGAGCAATCAGTTCAAGTGAAGAAGCACGAGAACAGTATTTTATCGTTGGCGAATATGAAGAAGATGTCATCGGATTTTGTCATGCCATCGATCGCGGTGACATGTGGGAGATGCTCCGCCTCTATCTGCACCCCGATTATCATCGAAACGGCTACGGCGCAGCCTTTTTGGCCCACCTTCAATCGAAAAAAGAACAGCCGATGGAAGTGTACGTTGAGAATTCGAATGAGCAAGCAATCGCCTTCCTCTTGCATCAATCTTTCAAAGAAGTGAATCGCATCCAGGAAGAGGTGTATGATCGCCCGATGGAACTCATCCATTTACGATATGACCCGAGCTAAGCCTCCAGACGGATTTTATTTAAACATCAGTTGCGGCTGATGTTTTTTTGATACAATGAATGTAGTCTATAAACGAGGTGACGGCTGTATGGCAAATGAAGAAGTACGAAAAGGAGTCATCGTCATCGTGTATCCGTTACAATTCACGTCACGGATCAGCGAGAACTTTATTCGACGGCTCGAAGACGAGTATGAAGTCATCGTCGTCCGCGAACAATCGATTGGATTGACGGCGGGTGACCATAAGCAACTGATCAAGCGAGCATTGCGCGAGGCAGGAGAATATAAATTACCGATTCATGTCGTGGCATTCAGTCTTGGCGCACTCTTAACGAATCGCCTTTTACAGGAGTACGATGTGCCACTCGGGAGTCTCACATATATCTCCCCATTGTTTGATTGGCATGCCACTCGTCAAATCGGTGGGTTGAAACAAGTCGTCGCAAGTGCTGTCGACCGTTTTCGTCCTGACTTGCCACTTGGGATGATGACATTTACTGGCGGCGGAGACGAGTCGTCCCGATTCGGAGAAATCACATATGCGCAATATCGGGAGATCGAAGAAGAAATCGTCGAGCATCAGGAAGAGAAGAAGCATCTGCCACGCCTTCCGCTCGCCTGTTTCTATGCACCAGACGACCAGTTTGCGGACGTGAAGTTGACGTTGAATGTTTGTCGAAAAATCGGTGGGGACCAAGTGTATATCCGGCGATTGGAAGGATTCCCACACTTCGGGTACGAACGATTGAACACGAAATTCGCGGAAACCCTCATGACGTTTTATGAATTGATTCAAGAATGACAGAAGGCGACTCTAGTGAGCCGCCTTTTTCTTATGCACGTTTTTCAATCGCCACGATGAATGGGGGATGATTGACTTGGTTGATAAATCCATAACGCAGGACACCCGCCTGTTTTTGATCGAGGGACTCTACATAATGGAGCACCTCGTCTCGTTCGACTTTCCCACTTTCATGTCCGTGGTAAATCACGATGACGATGACGCCACCGACGGCCATGACGTCTAATAGTTGGGATAATGCGGCAATCGTCGTATTTCCGTGTGTCGTGATCGATTTATCACTTCCCGGTAAATACCCTAAGTTGAAGACGGCCGCGGTGATCGGACGCGCTTCCTTTTCAACGACCGCTTGGACCGTATCGTGACTATCATGAATCACGGTCACACGTTCACTGACATCCGCTTCTTCAACCCGCGCCTTTGTGGCTGCTACAGCTTCTGATTGGATATCAAAAGCATAGACATGTCCTGTCTCGCCTACAGCATTCGCTAAGAACAACGTATCGTGTCCGTTCCCGGCCGTCATATCGATGGCGACCTGACCTTCCTCGAGATGGTCATGTAGTAATTGTTTTGCAAAAGGTAGTACTCTCATTAATCCCATACATCTCATCCTTCTTTTTTCCTTGAAAAGAATCCCGGCGCTCCAATTCCGCACGAATCTTGTTTAGCACCTGCATCTTGTGACGGCTCCATAGCGGACCGATCAAGAGGTCGGGAGGACCGTCTCCTGTCAAACGATGGACGATCACCTCGGGGGGAATCCGTTCGAGTTGATCACAGACGAGGGAGACGTATGTGTCTTCCTCCATCAAGTCGAGCAGTCCTTTCTCATATTGACGGGCGAGCGGTGTGCGTTTCAAGACGTGAAGTAAATGGATCTTGATTCCTTGTATGTCCATTTTAGCAACTTCTCGTGCCGTGTCGAGCATCATCTCTGGTGTCTCACCTGGGAGGCCATTGATGATATGAACGCAGACACGAATGTTGTGACGGCGAAGTTTCGCAAGACCGGTCAAAAACGATTGATAGTCGTGCCCGCGATTGATCTTTTTAGCGGTGGTGTCGTGTACGGTCTGAAGACCAAGCTCTACCCAAAGGGAAGTCCGTTCATTCAACTCTGCTAAATAGGCGACGACGTCGTCCGGCAAGCAGTCAGGACGTGTCGCAATCGAGAGACCGACGACCCCATCCTCATTTAGTGCCGGTTCATACAATTCACGTAACCGCTCGACTGGTGCATACGTATTACTAAACGCTTGGAAATAAGCAATATAATTGGCATTTTTCCACTTCCGGTGGAGACGAGCCTTCACTTCTGCAAATTGAATGGGAATCGGATCGCAAGCATTTCCCGCGAAATCACCACTTCCATCGTCCGAACAGAAGGTGCATCCGCCTTTTGAGACACGTCCGTCACGGTTCGGGCACGTGAAGCCACCATCGAGTGGCACTTTAAACACCTTGCCCCCGTACTCTCGGCGATACGCCTCATTTAGTGTATGGTAGCGATTTTGACCGAATGGATTCATGTTCATCTCTCCTTCCTTGCTCATCCTATCACAAACGGAAAATGACAAAACTTCATAATAAGTAATTTTTCTTGACACTTCGTTGGCGTTCGTTTAGGTTTGATAAGGAAATCTTGTCGATTCGGCCTTTTTGTGCCGATTTTTTTAATGTGAAAGAAGAATGAAAGGAGGACTTGGTGTGAACAATAAAATGCCAATTTCGGTATGGATTTTAGTCATTGCGATGGCGCTCAATACAACGGCGGCGTCTTTTTTATGGCCATTTAACACACTGTATATTCATGATTTTTTAGGTGAGTCGATGACGCTTGCTGGGGTGGCGCTTCTTGTGAACTCGGCACTCGCGATTGTCGGGAACTACATCGGAGGGACGCTATTCGATCGAATCGGTGGGAAGACGACGTTGATGATTTCTGTCGGTCTCTTGCTCGCGAGCTCGCTTGGATTTTTACTGTTTCATGCCACGTTCTTCGGCTATCTCGTATGGCTCGGATTGATCGGTCTTTCAGGTGGACTCGTCTTTCCGACCGTATATGCGTTTGCGGGTCTCATTTGGCCAGAAGGGGGACGCCGTTCGTTCAATGCGATTTACGTCGCGCAAAACGTGGGGGTCGCCCTCGGTACGGCAATGAGTGGTCAAATCGCTCGATTTAACATCGAGTGGATTTTTTATGCGAACTTCTTCTTATCGGTCTTATTTGTCGTAGTGCTCTTGTTTGGACTGCGTTATTTGAAAAATCCGGCACGTCCTGTCGTTCAGTCGCAACTAGAAGCGGCAGCCACGACACTATCGAGTGCGACGATGAAATCGATGTGGTATGTCGCCGTCGGTTATGCGGTGCTTTGGTTCGTGTATGTTCAATGGCAGGGGACGATTGCGGTTCACTCGAAAGATCTCGGCGTCACAATCAGTCAATACTCACTCCTTTGGACAGTGAACGGGGCGATGATTGTCTTCGCACAACCGTTGCTCAACCGCGTCTTACGACAGTTTGAGGACGACTTAAAACGTCAATTGATCATCGGGGCATCCATCTTCCTCGGTGCGTTCTTGATTGTCCCATTCGCTGGTGGATTCGGGATGTTCATGGTCGCGATGGTTGTCATGACCATCGGGGAGATGTTTGTCTGGCCGGCTGTTCCGACGATTGCGGCGAAACTTGCCCCACCTGGGAAAGCTGGGCAATACCAAGGGCTCGTCAATATCGCAGCATCCGTCGGTCGAATGATTGGACCGACGTTGTCTGGTTTTGTCTATGACATGTTCGGCATTACAGCAGTCTTCGGCATGCTTCTACTACTTGCTACGTTGGCCTTAACGCTATTTGTCATCATGAAAGACATTCGTGTCACAGAAAAATCAAGTTGACGTTGAATTTCAGAATGGGCTAAAATAGACTACGATGAATAGCAAGCGTTGAAGAGGACTAGTAGCGAACGTTCCGTTTCAAAGAGAGTCGATGGATGGTGTGAATCGATAAGCGGATGTTGTGAACTCGCCTTGGAGCTGTTTTCCTGAAACGAGTAGGGAAGACCGGGGTTACGCCTCGTTACCGGCGTCTCAAGTGGCAGCAATGCAACATGGGTGGTACCGCGGAGAGCTTTCAAGCCTTTCGTCCCATTTTCGGGGACGGAAGGCTTTTTATTATGCAGAGGAGGAAGAATGTTGAGCTATTTTAAACATCAAGAAATCGAGCCGAAGTGGCAAAAGCGTTGGGAAGAGAAAGAAGCATTTAAAACGACAGAAGACCCGGAGAAGGATTGTTTCTATGTCCTTGATATGTTCCCTTACCCATCCGGTGCAGGTCTTCACGTCGGTCACCCGGAAGGTTATACGGCGACGGATATCATCGCTCGTATGAAACGGATGCAAGGATATAACGTTCTTCATCCGATTGGCTGGGATGCATTCGGTCTTCCTGCCGAGCAATATGCACTCGACACAGGGAACGACCCGCGTGAATTCACAGCGCGCAACATCGAGACGTTCCGCCGTCAGTTGAAAGAACTCGGATTCTCATACGATTGGGACCGTGAAATTAGCACGACGGACCCGAAATACTATAAATGGACGCAGTGGATCTTCACGCAACTCTTCGAACGTGGCCTCGCATACGTCGATGAAGTTGCGGTCAACTGGTGCCCGGCTCTCGGTACGGTCCTTGCGAACGAGGAAGTCATCGATGGCTTGTCAGAGCGTGGAAATCACCCTGTCTACCGTGTCCCGATGAAGCAGTGGGTGCTTCGTATCACGGAATACGCAGAGCGTTTGCTTGAAGACTTGGAAGGTCTCGATTGGCCTGAGAGCGTGAAAGAGATGCAACGCAACTGGATCGGCAAATCGGTCGGTGCCGAGGTCGACTTTAAGGTCGACGGTCATGATAAGATCGTCACAGTATTCACAACACGTCCAGATACACTTCACGGGGTGACATACGTGACACTCGCACCAGAGCATCCGTTCACGAAAGTGGTCACGACACCGGAACAATCGACGGCAGTCGAAGCATACATTGAGGAAGTCTCGAAGAAGACGGACCTCGAGCGTACAGACCTTGCCAAAGAGAAGACAGGTGTCTTCACGGGCGCTTATGCGATCAACCCGGTGAACGGCGAGAAACTTCCGATTTGGACAGCGGACTACGTTCTCTCGACATATGGGACAGGTGCAGTCATGGCTGTTCCTGGACACGATGAGCGCGATTATGAGTTTGCGAAAACGTTCGACCTCCCGATCCGTGAAGTCGTCAAAGGTGGAAACGTGGAAGAGGCGGCTTACGTCGAAGACGGTGAGCACGTCAACTCTGGTAGCTTGAACGGACTTAATAAAGCCGATGCCATCAAGACGATCATTGAAGAGCTCGAAGCTAGTGGCACAGGGCGTGCGAAGACGACATACCGTCTTCGTGACTGGTTGTTCAGCCGTCAACGTTACTGGGGCGAGCCGATTCCGGTCGTCCATATGGAAGACGGAACGATGAAGACGGTACCGGTCGAAGAACTTCCGCTCGAACTTCCGATCATCGATGAAATCAAACCATCTGGTACAGGTGAGTCGCCACTTGCGAACGCAGAAGAGTGGTTGACGTATACAGATCCGGTCACAGGGGAAAAAGGTCGTCGCGAGACGAACACGATGCCACAATGGGCAGGTAGCTGCTGGTACTACATCCGTTACATCGATCCAGATAACGAAGAGATGATCGCGGATCCTGAGAAACTCAAGCGTTGGCTTCCAGTCGACTTGTATATCGGGGGTACGGAGCATGCCGTTCTTCACTTGCTCTATGCACGTTTCTGGCATAAAGTCCTCTTTGATATCGGTGTCGTCCCGACGAGCGAACCGTTCCAAAAACTCTACAACCAAGGGATGATCCTCGGTGAGAACAACGAGAAGATGTCGAAATCTCGTGGGAACGTTGTCAACCCGGATGATATCGTGAAGTCGCACGGAGCCGATACACTCCGCCTTTACGAAATGTTCATGGGACCACTTGATGCGGCCATCGCATGGTCGACGAATGGTCTTGACGGGGCACGTCGCTTCCTCGACCGCGTCTGGCGTTTGTTCGATCAGACGAACTTCGCAGACGTGGCACCAACTGCCGACTTTGAACGCACGTATCATCAGACGGTGAAAAAAGTCACGGAGGATTACGAAGCCCTTCGCTTCAACACGGCAATCTCGCAGTTGATGGTCTTCGTCAATGAAGCGAACAAACAAGAGACGTTACCGAAATCACAAATGGTCGACTTCATCAAGATGCTTTCACCAGTCGCGCCGCACTTGTCTGAAGAGTTGTGGGAGAAGATGGGCATGACGGAAGAGTTGACGTATGCGGCTTGGCCGACATACGATGAGTCAAAACTTGTAAGCGACACGATTGAAGTCGTCATCCAGGTGAACGGGAAACTCCGTGCGAAAATGCACGTCTCTCGTGACGCATCAAAAGAAGCACTTGAGGCGGAAGCACTCGGGAACGAGCGTGTCCAAGAGTTCACAGAAGGCAAGACGGTTCGTAAAGTCATTGTCGTTCCTGGAAAACTCGTCAATATTGTAGTTGGCTAACAAAAAGAATGTGTGACATTGTCGCACATTCTTTTCTTTTTAGTGAGGTCATTTTCTTTTATGGACGGTTTTGATACACTAAAGGGCGATACTGAAGTAGAAGGGGACGACATGTCCATGAAACGTTCTTATGTGCTATACACGACATTATGTGCTGTCGTGGTCGGTGTGATCCTTTGTTATGTTTTTGTCTTTTCAGATGAAGAGATTCAACGACAGGTCGCCTCGACATTTGAAAAAATTGATATTCAAACGAGTCATCAAACGGCCTCACTTCCACCCGTGGAAGCTGCGCAGGATGATGAAGATATCGATACGACCGATGCCCTCGAACAAATCAGTCAAATCGATGAAGTGTATTATAGTGACACGATCGGGGCGTATTTGGTCTTAACCGAACAAGCTGAATTTTTTGAAGTGAGCGGAAACGGGACGCGCGTCAACTCTGTGCTCCAACTTGAGAATTCAGGCAAACAGCGCCTCGATGACTTTATCGGGATGCGCATGGTCGAAGAAAATCTTGTGTATGCGGTGACAGCGAACGGTACGCTCATTACAATCGAGCGAGAAGAAGGACGCTGGGTCGAGCGGCCACGTAAACAAATCAAAGGACTCGTGTCGGAAGACCGAATCTTTGGTCTTGGGTATGACCGGGAAACGAAACGGCTGTTCATGATGAACCGATTGGCGGATACCCCGGACCTTGAGCTCCTTTATGTCGAAGAACGGGAGATCGAACCGGAGACTCCGGCCGATGACAAATCATCAGAAACGTCGACTGACGCTGACACGAATACTCAAGAAACAGAAGAATCATCGGAAGATTCAACGATAGAAAACGTCTCGACGAATGACGATGCCTCGAGCGAAACGGCTGCAACTGAAGACTCGCCTGACAATGAGTCGAACGAACAAGAAGCGGAAGAAGAGAAACAAGAGCCCGAGACCGAATGGATGCTTGATTCACGACAAGCGTTATCTGCTGACGGGATGAGTGCTTCCATCCAGCAAAAATTCGAACGGTTCGAAGGAGTTGGGCTAGTCGAGAGGCAAGGACGCGTCTACGTGCTCGACTCTGAGGAGCTCGTTCTCTATACGGTCAACCCAGAAGAAGGGACCATCAACGGTCAGATGGTGACGCCTCGTGTGTATGATTCGACCGGTATGTTTTTACAAGACAATGAAATCTTTGCAATCGTCCACCCGGAAGTATTCGATTTAGATGCCTTCGTATCTGTGGACTGATCATGGGGGAATGACAGATGAGCAAACGTTACTTTTTTGAAGAAGTGAAACAATTCCACGAGACATTTGGACATCCAGGAGCGAAATCGCCGCAACCGTTGACGCTTGATCGTGCGACAAAACGATCGGTGTGGACGGCAGAGGAAGCGGTCGTCGAGTTTTTGCATCAATCATCGGAATCGGAAGAAGAGTTTTTACAAGCCATCGAGCAATTCCAAGTAGGATTCCAAAAGGCGGTTCAAAAGTCGTTGCAAGACGCACCTCCGTCGGATGATGTGGAACGCCTCGTCGGACAAGGGGATGCATTGACGGATGCGTTATACTTTGTGATGGGCAGTTTCGTTGAACTCGGGCTCGACCCCGTTCCGTTGTTTGAAATCGTCCAGCGCGCCAATATGGCGAAACTTGGACCGGACGGGAAGCCGATCTTACGCGAGTCAGACAATAAAGTCATGAAACCTGAAGGATGGATGCCGCCCGAGCCGGAGCTCGAAAAAGAAGTGCGTCGTCAAATCGCAGGGAAAGAATAACCATAAACGGCTTGAGCCCTCATTAGAGTGGGTTCGAGTCGTTTTTTGTTGTGATGGTCGTGATGACATGCTGATATTAGATGGGATTGGAAAGGTTATGGGAGTAATTAATGGTATAATTTAACATAAGTAAGCGAATGAGGGATATTGATCATTGATATGGAGGTCATTTAACTGAAAAAGCTATTCGGTATTCTATGTTGTAGTTCAGCACTTCTGTTAGCAGCGTGTAGTGAGGATGAAAAAGAGTTAGAATCTAAAAAATCAGAGCCTGACGTTTCAATCGAAACGATAGAAATCAATGAAGAGAATAAATTGACAATCGTCCCACTCTATACCCAATACCAACAATATTTGAACGCATCCCTTGAAACAACCGATGCGGAGGAAAATAAACAAAACTTCAAAAAATATGTATTGGATTACATAGGGGAAGTCGGAGAGGAAGAAAAGATCGATACATCTATATTAAAAACGAGCTTTTCACTAAAGCCGACTCCTCATAAGCAACAATTGCTGAAGCAGTTAGACAAATTAATCGAGCAGCATGACGAGATTAAAGAGATTATTGCATCGACATATGCAGATTCAAATCAAATTCTCCCTAAAAAGAAGGGCATGGTGTTTATCGCACCGTATAATCCTGAATTCTTCTACGATAGTGGACCGATTGAAGGGGTAGGCGCCCAAGCGTATAAAGACACCTTCATCTTGTTTCTTGATACAGATTTTGACAAAGGTGTGTTAGCCCATTCGACGGCTCATGAATACCATCATCTGATTCTTCGTGATCAAAACGAATATAACCTGAGTTCGATTCTCGAGTCAGTGATTATTGAAGGGAAAGCGGATGCGTTTGCCGACCGCATTGTCAAAGGGGTAACGCCACCGTGGTATGTAGACGTTGATGAAGCGACCATGAAACATATTGCGAGTCGAGTGAATGATTATGAAACGTCCTTCACCGATTTTGTAGTCGGTAATTATCAAAAAGATATGCCACGTTGGAGTAACTATATTCTAGGGAGGGATGTGCTCCATGACTATTTGACGGCGCACCCAGAACTGTCGATTCCCGAATGGACCTTCAAAGAAGATCATGAGATTTTAGAAAAATACAAGTATCGAGATGTGATGGAATTGGAAAATTAAGTTGAAAAGAATGTTAAAAGGCTTGACCCTGAATGAGACAGGATCAAGCCTTTTGATTGTTAGTGATTACGATAGAACGCAGACGATGCGTTTGACCGAACCTTTTACCGCCCTGTCGCCAGTTCGGCTGCATGCGATCCGGCGCAATGTCCCGTTGTGAAGGCGGCCGTGATGTTGTAGCCACCAGTGTATCCATGAATGTCGAGTACTTCACCTGCAAAGAAGAGACCTGGTGCCTTCTTTGACATCATCGTCTGTGGTGCAACTTCTTTAACCGAAACGCCGCCACCTGTGACGAAAGCTTTATCAAAGTCGAGTGTCCCGACGGCGTGCATCTCGAACATTTTCAAACGTGTTGCGAAATCAATGACGGATTGCTTTTTCAACTGACTCGCATCTTCTTCTCCAAATGCGAGTTCTTCGAGCAATAAGTCAAGAAGTCGCTCAGGGATGTAGCCTTTCCATACGTTTTTAACGGCACGCTTCGGTTGGCTCTGTACTTGGTTCCACAGTTCCTGAACGAGCGCATCTCGTGACGTGTCCGGGAAGAAGTCGAGTGACAAGAGGACGACCTGTTCTTTGCTGCGCTTCCGTTCTTTGATCGTATATTGACTGCAACGGAGTGCGATTGGACCAGAGATCCCGAAATGGGTAAAGATCATGTCGCCTTGGTGCGTCTTGATGGACTTTCCTTTTTTGCCGTGTACCGTCAATGCGACGTCCCGTAACGATAATCCTTGAAGTTGTTTCGTTCCGATGAACGAATCGTTCAATTTGATGGGCACCTCTGTCGGGAAGAGTTCCGTGATGGTATGTCCGGCCTTCTCTGCCCATGGATAGCCGTCCCCGGTCGAACCGGTGTGCGGGACAGACTGACCGCCGACCGCGACGACGCAAGCTTTTGCCTCGAGCATCTCACCGTCCATCAACTCGACCGCATGAAACTCGTTTTCTTCATTAAAATGTAGCGTTTTGACTTCAGCCTTTTTTCGAATCTCGACGCCGAGGTCTTCAATCGCCCGAAGCAACGTGTTGACCACATCCTGTGCCTTATCCGTCACAGGGAACATGCGCCCATTATCCTCTTCTTTCAGCGGAATCCCGAATCCAGTGAAGAGGTCGATAATCGATTGATTGTCGAACTGAGCAAGGGCGCTGTATAAGAAACGACCATTGCCTGGGATGAACTGAATCAACTCATCGATTGGCTTTCGGTTCGTGACGTTACAACGTCCTCCACCTGAAATGGCCAATTTCCGACCAAGTTTTGAACCTTTATCAATCAGCAAGGTCGAAGCGCCACTTTTTGCCGCTGCATACGTTGCCATGAGCCCGCTCGGCCCTCCACCGATGACGATGACATCTTTCATAGGGTATCTCCTCATTTCTTCATCTATATGATTAGTAAAATTATCGTAACTTTATTATCCGTAACAGTAAGAGTATAATGAGAAGCGGTTGTTTTGTAAAACCGAATTCATTGAAATCGTTGATTTATAGATGGAGGTACCTCATGTCATCAAGCGCCAAACAAGATTCTGGAAGAGCCTCCTTCGTCAAAGGAACGCTTCTTTTATCAGCGGGAAACTTGATTTCCCGAATGTTAGGACTACTGTACACGTTCCCGTTCCAAGCGATGGTCGGGATTGCCGGAGTGACATTATATCAAGCAGCATATACGTATTATGCGATCATGATTTCCATTTCGACGGCAGGGATTCCCGTTGCCGTTTCGAAATTTATCGCAAAATATAATGCACTAGGAGAATACGGGACAAGTCAACGACTGTTCCGACAAGGGATGAAGCTGATGCTTGCGACCGGTGTCGTCGCTTTTTTATTACTCTTTTTTGCGGCACCATGGTTATCCGAACTGATGGTCCGAAACTCAGAGAACAATCAGCAATACATTGACTCGCTCACCCTCGTGACACGAAGCGTCAGTTTTGCCTTACTGCTCATCCCGGCGATGAGTATGGTACGTGGTTATTTCCAGGGACATCAAGACATGGCACCGACGGCAATCTCACAAGTGGTCGAACAGATTGTACGCATCCTGTTCCTCCTCAGTGGAACGATGCTCGTCTTGTTCGTCTTTGCGGATTCAAACTTCATTCAACCGATTGCCAATGCCCTCGGAGGGACGCAATCCGTTGAAACGACTGAATTGAACGGATTGAAAGTCATCGCGGTCACGATTGCGACGTTCAGTGCGTTCATCGGGGCAATCGGTAGTTTCGCCGTGCTCATCATGTATTGGAAGCGTCGGAAGGACATTCATCGTCAGACAGAGAATCCAGCGGGCACACCGGTTCGCTCGATGAAATCGTTGTTGCTTGAATTGCTTAGCTATTCGATTCCAATCGTGATGGTCGGGGTATCGACCCCTCTCTATCAATTGATTGACCAATTGACGATGGTCAATACGTTGCTCAGTACGGGTGCGACCGTTTCTGAAGCAACGTCGGCGTATGGCTTTTTGACCGGGAACGCCCATAAAATTGTGTTGATTCCAGTCTCTGTCGCGGCGAGTGTATCGATGGCGACGATCCCGCTTGTGACTCGTTCGTTCACGACGGGGGACATGCAAAAAGTTCGAAATCAAGTAAACCATATTTTCCAAGTCTCGTTCTTCGTAACGATTCCTGCGGTCATTGGTCTCGTAGCACTTGCGGAGCCATTGTTTGGCACCTTGTTCCCGGGTGACCGTGAAGGATGGGTATACTTGTTCCACTACGCACCAAGTGCATTCTTCTTGGCCTATTACTCGGTCGCGGCTGCGATCCTCCAAGGGATCAACCGTCAGTACTTCACCATCTTTGCCACATCGATGGGACTGTTGACGAAACTTGCATTGAACGTACCGCTCGTCTATTGGCTCGGCGGAATCGGAGCCGGGTACGCGACCATCGCTGGATACATCGTGGCCATTATTCTCATGGTATGGATGATTCAACGAACGCTCCACTTCCCGTATAAGCAACTGCTTCGTCGCACCATCTTGATGTTCTTGATGGGTGGGGCGATGTTCGCTGCCGTCTTCCTCTCTCTTCTCGTTACAATGAATGATGAGGCGAGTTGGGGGAACGACATTTTTGCGACAATCGTGGGAGTGACAATCGGCGTTCTCGTATATGGATACCTCGGGTGGCGGAGCCATCTCGCAGGGAAATTACTAGGGAAACGCTTTGAATATCGGAGGAACGGATAATGCGAATTGATAAATTGCTATCGAACATGGGATATGGTTCACGAAAAGATGTAAAAATCTTATTGAAACAAGGGGCAGTGCGAGTCGATGAGACACCTGTAAAAGATGCGAAACGGCACGTCGACCCAGCATCAGAGAAAGTCACGGTGTTCGGGGAAGTGGTTGAGTATCGTCCCTACATCTATTTCATGATGAACAAGCCGGAAGGGGTCATCAGTGCGACTGAAGATCAAGTCGAGACGACAGTCATCGAGTTGATTGATCCAGAGTATGCCCATTATGACCTCTTCCCGGTCGGTCGTCTCGATAAGGATACGACGGGACTGCTCCTCATCACGAACGATGGCGCGTTCAATCATGCGCTCATGTCACCTCGCAAGCACGTCGACAAAGTATATATCGCCGAGGTCGACGGGGAGATGACAGTAGAGGATATCAAGACGTTCGCGAATGGGGTCGAGTTAGAGGACGGATATACGACGAAGCCGGCCCGTCTTGAAATACTGAGCAAGAGCGGACGTCGGTCGGTCATTCGCCTCACGTTGTCTGAGGGGAAATATCACCAAGTGAAAAGAATGGTCGCGGCGGTCGGCAAACATGTCGAACGATTGGAGCGTGTTCAAATCGGAAAGTTAGAACTCGATGAGACGCTTGAGCTCGGGGCATATCGTGAGTTGACGGAAGAAGAAGTTCAACTGTTTCTTCAATCATAAGAAGATGAGAGAATCTGTCTGATGGGCAGGTTCTTTTTTATGAGATGAAAAAAGAGACCTGAACGCCAGGTCTCTTGAATATACATATACAATTCAGTTTGCCGTCTTGAGTGAACGTTTTGATGAAGTCCACGTGCCACGGCTAGGGCTCTCCACAAGGTTATTGTACTCAAGTACGTTCAAATCACGTTGCACGGTACGTGACGTGATGCCGAACTCTTCTACTAGTTCTGAAGTGGTAACGGATTCCCTTTCATTGATGAACAAATAAATGGACTTGATGCGCGTTAACATCCGATCTGTTGAGCCTTTCATTGGATAACCTCCCAATGTGTAGAATAATGATAAACCATACCTACAGACGACAAAATGAAATATAAAATTGTTATTTTCTAAAATTACACCTTTAGTATACCGCTCTTGAGCAAAAATGCAAGTGGAAAGCACGAACAATCTGTTTGTAAAGATTTGATTATGAACGTAAATATCGAATGAAGATTATATTTTTACATTGAAAAGAAGCTGAAACACGAACGAAAAAAACTTTTCTAAATGAATGTTCGTCTTTCATACATTTGGATATACTAGTAAGGGAGAGAACATTCGCAAAAGGGGAGATGAACATGAATTGGAGACAGGAAGTCGACAATCGTAAAGACGCATTTTTAGAAGATTTGAAAGGGTTACTTCAAATCCCTAGCGTACTCGATGAATCGAAAGCTGCACCGAACATGCCGTTTGGTCCGGAGGTTCGTCAAGCGCTTGACTACATGTTTGAAATCGGTGAGCGAGATGGATTTAAAACAAAAGACGTCGGAGGTTATGCGGGACATTTGGAATATGGAGACGGGGAGGAAATCGTCGGCATCCTATGTCACCTTGACGTCGTCCCAGCAGGGGAGGGATGGACGTATGGCGCGTTCAACCCGACCATCACGACTGATGGGAAAATTGTGGCACGCGGAAGTAACGATGATAAAGGGCCATCTATGGCTGCATACTACGGGCTACGAATTGTCAAAGAGCTCGGGCTACCACTTTCAAAGCGGGTCCGTTTGATTGCAGGTTGCGATGAAGAGAGCGAATGGCGCTGTGTCCGCGAGTATTTCAAACAAGAACAAATGCCGACGTATGGATTTGCGCCAGATGCGGATTTCCCGATCATCAATGCTGAAAAAGGGTTGTATGATGGTGTGTTGACTCAATTACCGATTCAACGTGTACCAGGTTCTGCCTACCATCTCGTGTCATTCACGAGTGGGGAGCGTCCGAATATGGTGCCGGACTTCGCGAAAGCCGAATTGAAGACGGATGAGGTACTCGAGGAGAAGTTCGAGGCCTATCTCGAAAAATATGAAGCGGACGGAATGTGTGAATACGACCGTGGCACATATACGTTTACGATGAAAGGAAAAGCGGCGCACGCGATGGAACCGGATAACGGGGTCAACGCGGCCTACGTCCTCGCTGGATTCTTGTTACATCTTCCACTTGATATTCAAGGCGAGCGCTATGTTGAATTCGTTCGTCACGTATTCGCCGATTCTCGTGGGATTTCGCTTGGGATTGAAGCGAGCGATGAGACGGGCGACTTGACGATTAATGGCGGCGTCTTCCGATACAATGAAGAAGAGCGTACGGCGACGGTCAACATTCGCTATCCGTATACGGCCAAATTCGAAGAACGGTTACAAAACCTACGTGAAATCGCTTTGTCATTTGGGTTCGAGTTGAAGACCCGTCAACATATGCCGCCTCATCATGTGGCAGAAGATCACCCACTCGTGAAGACACTAGCAGGCGTGTACGAGCGTCAAACGGGAGAACATGCAAACTTGATGGCCATCGGAGGCGGAACGTATGCACGTTCGCTCGAGGCAGGTGTCGCATTTGGTGCATTGTTCCCAGGTGCTAAAGATGTGGCGCATCAGGTCGATGAATATATGGAGATAGAAGATTTATTACGTGCCACGGCAATCTATGCTGAGGCCATTTACGAGCTCGCTAAATAAGAAACAAGGAGAGCTGGCTGGTATAGTCGGCTCTCTGTCCTTTAGGAAGGAAGTTATCATTGGATTCGCAAAAAAGATTGTTTCAGTCTGTATACGTCGCGATATTCTTCGCGCAAGGGGCATTGATCCCTTATATGACCTTATACTTTTCACAAACTAAGTTTGGGTTGACACCTAGCCAAGTCGGGATTGTGGTGGCCATCTTACCGATTCTATCCATCGGCGTGCAACCATTGTGGGGGATGTTGACCGACCGGACGGGGAGAGTCCGTGCCTGGTTGATTTTGGCGATGCTGAGCGCCGCACTCATTTCTCTCACGTTTTTAGTGGCGACCTCTTACATTTGGATTGTCATACTTATGGTGATTTGGTCCGTTTTCCAATGTGCTCACATCCCGCTTGTGGACATGATGACACTCGACTATACGACGCGGTCGAAAGTTGATTACGGTGCAATTCGACTCTTTGGATCAGCGGGATTTGCCATTGCCGTCTTTGCAATGGGACGAATATCTGATAGCACGTGGGGACTAGCTAGTACATTCGTGTTGAGCGCTGTTTTACTAATACTTGGCAGCGTATTTGTTCGAATGATTCCTGAGAAAAGTTCGATTCGCGATGTGACGTTGGCGCCGCTCTCATGGACGGCTGTTTGGAACAAACGCTTTGTGTTCTTCTTATGTGGTGGGATGCTCGTCTTCGGACCGATTTACGCGAATAACTATTATTTCGGCCTTTACGTGACAAACAGCGGTGGCTCGACTACGTTGGTCGGAACGCTATTCCTCGTGGCAGTGTTATTTGAAATCCCGTTTATGAAAGTGGCGTCCCAATTGGTTGAACGCTATGGAAACGTCAGCGTTCTTGTCGGGGCCGCTATCATCTCGGCAGTTCGGAACGGGGTACTTGCGTTAGAACCACCGATTTGGGTCGTGTGGCTCCTCGCGATTGCACAAGGTCTCGTCGTCGGACTTTTGATTCCCGTCGCACTTCAATTCGTTCGGACGCTCGTCGATCGGCAAGTTTCCTCGACGGCCATCGGGGTATATATGGCATTGACGTCCGGGCTCGCGACAGCTGGATTTAATATGCTGAGTGGTAAAATCATTGAACTTGACGATATTTTAGGCGTGTTTTGGATGTATACCATCGTCACGGCACTAGGAGCGTTGATTTGGATCGGAATGTCACGTCGCAACCTGAAAGGATGAATGAGATGAGTACGCATTACTTTATTGCGATTCCCATTGAAGCGACTGAATTGGTTGACGTACAGCAAACCATCTTACCTTATTATTCGTATCGAAGAATCTATCGACCGGAAGAGTTCCATATGACAGTGCAATTTTTAGGAAGCGTGGATGGGGATGAATTAGACGAAGTAAAAGAAATCACGCGTAGAATTTGTGAGAAAACATTACCATTCACGTTGGAGTTTCGAGCCATCGACCATTTTGGGCGACCAGATCGGCCCCGCGTTTTGACCATCGTTCCGGATGACTCCGAACCCCTTCAACGGTTGGCGCATACCCTCCGCCATGAACTAGTTGATGTGATTCCAAGATTGGACCGGAAGTCGTTTGTCCCTCACGTGACGCTCGCTAAAAAATGGGGCGAAGGGGAGCGTGTCCCATACGTCCCCCCTGAATTTCACGCGACGGAATCAGTAGAAGAATTAATTTTATATGAAGTACAGCCGACTCATACACCTGCTTACCGAGCAGTAGACGTATTTCCGCTAAGACGGCCAGAGGAGGATATATGGCAATCCCGGTTAAAATTTTTGACGTAATCTCAAAATATGAACGTGATGTATTAGATCAATATAATCGTTATTTGGAATATGTGGAATCCGATACGGCACGTCTACAGCGCCTTCATGAAAACAATCGCTTAAACCCGGTCGAAGTGCTCGAAATTGAACGACCGTGGTGGAAGTTTTGGGCGAAGACGGAACGAATCGAATTGGAGCCGAAGCCGCTCTCTGAATCACAATATCAAAAGTTGTTACGAGAGCGCCGGCATATCCAAAAGCTTCAATTCGCTTGCGAAGGGGTGCTTGAGACAGATTTACCGCATCTGGCGTTTATTCGTGACTTCGCTTATCGTGTGATGCGCACCGATTGGAACGAACGACACTTTTTCTTGTATCGACCGGTCATCGAATGGAATGGTGCGATGGTTGAATTGAGTCATGTCATCGTCGGACCGACGCACCTTTATATCGTAGAATGGCTTGAAGGCGATCGAAGCATCTATCACATATCGAAAGAGAAGACATGGGTTCATCAACCGCTGAAAGGGGAAAATACCCGTGTAGTGAACCCGCTGATTGCATTGACACGGACAGAGGAACTGATTCGTCAAGTTCTACCGCATTATGCGGGCGTACTACAAAAAGTCGTCATTGCGACAAATGGATATTTTGATAACGTTCCAAGTGTTCGATCGACCCAATATATCGGTCGTAATGAATATACGGAATGGATGAAACAAGTGAACGGTCGTGCACCGATTGTAAAAGCACAGCAGATTCGTGACGTTGCTACCATATTAGAAGTGACTGCCAAGTTGCCGTTTCGTCAATTCATGGATCAGTGATTGAGAGGAAGGGACGCATATGCATCACACACCAGATCAAAAGACCGCCTCACATGTGACCATCGAGAGCGCGTCTTTCGTATCATTTGAGACCATACAACTTGAGATTGTGCGCGAATATGAATCCGTTCCAGTACAAATCGAACAGAATGGACGCCCAGTCGACTATCTCGTCGAGCAACAGTTTGTGACGGAATCCGGGAAGATCGAACAAATCCTTCGTTTAAACGAACCAATCTCTTTAGAAACGTTGTACACCGTCTGCCATCCGGGTCATAAGACGACGGTTGTCGTACCACGAGAAATCGTCCGATCAGAGGAATTCGAACGTCGTTTCTCATATGATGGTCCACTCGGCGTATCGTTTACGCCGCACGGAATGGAAGTGACGGTATGGTCTCCGGTTGCTTTATCCATGTGGATTACAGTGCATGATGATACGAATCACAGAGAAATTGAGCGATTTCACATGAACCGCGGCGCACGCGGGGAATGGAGTGGTGAAATACCACAAGCGTTCCAAGGTATGTTTTATCGCTTAGAAGTGAAAACACCGGTCGATACGAGGCAAGTCGTCGATCCTTATGCGCGAGCCGTCAGTTTGAACGGTGAGTATGGCGTACTACAAGATGTCTCACGATTTGTCAATAAACAGGTCGAACGAGCCGCGCGCCCGCCTTTATGGAAGGCAACGGATGCCGTCATCTATGAACTGCACATCCGGGATTTTACAAGCCATCCCTCATCGATGAGTCAATTGAAAGGACTATACGGTGGGGTATCTGAAAAAGGAGTTCGGACGAAGGAAGGCAATAGTGCCGGACTCGACTATTTAAAAGAACTTGGCGTGACTCATGTCCAGTTGCTTCCTGTCCATGATTTTGGAAGTGTCGATGAGACAACGCGTATGCCGTACAACTGGGGCTATGACCCGATTCATTGGTTCGGACTTGAAGGAAGTTATGCCTCAAGACCGGATGTGCCGATGAGTCGTGTGTTCGAATATGCGACACTCGTCTCTGACTTGCATCAAGCTGGTCTTCGAGTCGTTACAGACGTCGTGATGAATCACATTTATATTCGAGAACAATCCCCACTCGAAGCGCTCGTACCATACTATTATTTTCGATACGAGCACGACGGGACGATAGCGAACGGAACCGGTGTCGGGAATGACACGGCGTCAGAACGCTATATGATGCGACGTATGATTGTCGACTTCGTGACGTATTTCGCAACAACCTATCAAGTGGATGGGTTCCGCTTCGATTTAATGGGGATTCATGATGTCGAAACGATGAATCAAGTACGGGCCGCGCTCGATAAGGTTGATCCCTCAATTCTCGTCTATGGAGAAGGGTGGGACTTGGCGACACCGCTTGGACAGTCATTGAAGGCGACGTCACAAAATGCTGCACGCATGCCTCGCATCGGACATTTCAACGATATGATTCGAGATGCGTTGAAGGGGTCGACGTTTAATGACAGGGAACGTGGATTCATCTCCGGGAATGAGTGGCGAGAGTGGGAACTTCGAGAATGTCTTACTGGAGCAGTCCACATTCCGAACGTAACGGTCGGTCGTTTCCCGAGTCCGACTTATTCCATCAATTATGCCGAAGCTCACGACAACTATACAATCTATGATAAGTTAATGTTGTCTTGTGAAGGAGTCGATGAAACGACTCGTCTTGCCATGCAACGTCTTGCTAATGCGGTCGTCATCACATCCCAAGGCATCCCGTTCATCCATGCCGGTCAAGAGTTTGGGCGGACGAAACAGGGTGTCGAAAATAGCTATAATTCACCCGATCACATCAATCATTTTGATTGGGATCTGCGTGACACACGAATCAAAGACATCGAGTATGTGAAGACGCTCTTGAAGTTGCGGCGACTCCATACATGTTTCCGGTATGATTCCAGACAAGAAGTCATTGACCATTTCACGTTTCTCCCATCGCCTCCTGGCGTCATTATCTATGAATTGACGGCCAGTCATTCTTATGATGCGTGGCAACGGGTACGCGTCTATGTGAACGGTACGTTCGACTCGCTTTCATTCGAGAGCGATGCGAAATGGAACGTATACGTTCAAGGAGAAAGGGCGAGTCTCGTTCCGCTCGCACGAAACCCAGCACACATTCAAGTCGAGTCGTTGTCAATGACGATTCTCGCGTGTTAAGATGTTGATTGTATCTCTTTAATTCAAGTAAGATTTGAGCGTGATGAATATGTATTCAGATATAGTCGGTGCGCTCGGGAAAGAGTGGACAGTCGCTTCAGCCGGAGGCATTACGGGCGAAGCGTATGTAGCGACGACGCGCCAACAGAAGATTTTTGTCAAACGAAATTCTTCTCCGTTTTTGGCGATCTTGTCAGCGGAAGGAATCGTACCAAAGCTTCTTTGGACAAAGCGAATGTTTAATGGGGACGTGTTAAGCGCCCAACAATTTATCGAAGGCCGCGAACTTTCACCAGAAGATATGAAACGACCTGATGTCGCGGCGCAACTCGGAAAGATTCATAACTCGAAAGAGCTATTATTCATGTTGCAACAGCTGAACCACACACCGGTGACGCCGCACTTGTTGCTCCGTCAGTGTGAGGCATATGAACAAGATGAAACAGATCCAATCATCGGAGAAGCCATTCAATGGCTAAAACACCATTTGCCAAAAGTCGACGAGCAAGAATTCGTCGTCTGTCATTCTGATTTAAACCATAATAATTGGATTGAGGATGAGAGCGGCCTACTCTACTTGACGGATTGGGATGATGCGATCATTGCAGACCGCGCGTTCGATTTGGCGATGGTTGTATATAGCTATATGGATGAAGTGGAGTGGGAGCGCTGGTTCTCTCATTACGGGGTACGTGTCTCGAGTGAGCTCCATAATCGAATGCATTGGTATGCAATCGCCCAGACGATTTTGACAATCTATGGGGAAGAGAATGACTCTGCGCGAACTGAAGGATTTCATGTATTACGTGAGCTGATGGACGAGGCGTACGAACGAATCAATTAAAAGGGATGGCTGTTCGCCACCCCTTTTTGAATGTGTTAAATGTCATCTGGATTCATAAAGTAAGCCCAAACGAACGTTGCGATGACACCAGCAAAAAACGTCAGTGGAGCTGCATAAAAAATAAGGAACTGATCTAAAGTACTCATTGTATTTAACCTCCTTGTGAAGGATGATTCACGTTCATTAAACTATGATTTCGTGTATAATCGCAAGAGGACTGCTCGTCCGTAACGTGCATATTCCCATTAAACTTGAACATTTGATGAACGAAAGGTAGGATTTTCATGCGTTTACGACATAAGCCTTGGGCAAAAGAATATATGGAAGCTCAAGAACATGTATTTATTCAACATCCTGAACAGATGAAAGGTAACTGGAGCACTGAATTCGGGAATGACCACCCGCTCTTTATCGAGGTCGGTTCAGGAAAAGGACAATTTATTTTAGGGATGGCGAAACAACACCCGGATGTGAACTTCATTGCAATCGAGTTGTTTGAGAGCGTAGCCGTTTCCATCGTACAAAAATTAGTCGAAACCCCGATGCCGAACGTGAGAGTATTGACGGTCGATGCGAAACGACTCGTCGACTACTTTGAAGCGGGGGAAGTCGATCGCGTATACTTAAACTTCTCCGATCCGTGGCCAAAGACACGACATGCGAAACGACGTCTAACGTATAAGACGTTTTTGGCGACATATGAGGCGATTCTTCCGAAAGCAGGAGAGATTCATTTCAAGACGGACAACCGTGGATTGTTTGAATATTCGCTTCAGAGTATGAGTCAATACGGGATGTTCTTCACAGAAATTTCACTAGATTTACATGTCAATGAACCAGAAGATAATATTCGAACAGAGTATGAAGAGCGCTTTAGTGCGCTCGGTCAGCCGATTTACCGAATGGAAGCCGTCTTCCGTCCGAAAAATTGACACGCTTTTTTCTTATTTTAATAGTATTTTCTTCACACTTTTTTCTTTCTTCTTGGTACAATAGGAATGACGCTAAACTGGAATAAGAGAAGGGGGAACATGGGGATGTTGAAAAAAGCATGGGCAAGCCTGCTTGCAGTAATCTTCATTCTAACAATCGCACCAATGAATACCTCAGCGAACGAAGCGTTCTTAGACGCTCTCGAAGAGGATTTGAAAGCAACGCATTACGACTATAAAGAAGGAACAGCTGAAATCATCAAAGAAGAGACACTTCGCCATTCAAACGGCAACGAAGTCATCGCGGCTGTCGTAGAGCTCGATACGATTCGTGATGGGATCTTCATCACACGTAAAACCGAGTACCATTACTTTGATGCGACAGACAACAAGATTCTTACATCAGCGGATCTCGTAGAAGTAGAAGGAGCTTCAGAGTTTGCGGACGCGAACATCGACATGCTCGGTCAACAGATCGTCTATTGGTTACCGGTATTGGTCTTGCTTCTAATGATTGCGATTCCAGCACTCATTTTGTTCTTGGTCGTACCACGTTTCTATTCAACAAGTTCATATATGAATGCCGTATATGAAAAGAATGACAACCCAAGATAAGACATGAAAGTACCCCGTTCAAGAGAACGGGGTACTTTTTACTGTTGTTTTAACTGTCCGACGATATCAGTTAGTGACATCCCATTTCCTGAAGAAACGGAGGCGATAAAGGCACTCTCGACAATTGGACCATCGAAAAATTCGACATGTTTGTCACCTTCGTACATATCGATGGCGAGTTCCGCATTCATTGTCGCCGATCCGATGTCACTGAGGAGAAGTGCTTCTCCTTCGACCTGATCGAGCGCTGATAAGATGCGATTCACGTCCGTTCCGATAGCGCCATCCTCAAGGCCACCAGCTAGATGAATGGGCACGGACGGTGCCATTTCCTTCATCAAATCTTGGATGCCTTCCGCAATTTTTTCGCTGTGCGAGACGATGATCAATTCAACGATGTCAATCGACCTCCTTCATAATCGCGGCCAAAAGGATTGAGCTAGAAAGGGCACCCGGATCAACGGTTCCGCGAGAGTTTTCTCCGAAATAAGAGGCTCTTCCTTTCGTGGCCACCATATCTTCTGTTTTTTGGACAAGTGCGTCTAATTTCTGTTTATAATCTTCCCCTTGTTGGACTTGCTCGAGGAACGGGTCCCACACGTCGACCATCGTTTTTTGGCCGACTTCCGATTTCCCTCGTGCTTTGATAGAATTCGAACCTTCCTGAAGTGCCTCCTTGAGTAAGCCAAAGTCCGCTTCGGTCGCATCCCCGAACTTGTTTGCCATCTTCACGAAAGCTGAACCGTATAAAGGTCCGGCCGCACCGCCGACTTTCGACATGAGGGTCATCCCGACCTTTTTACTAAGTGCTCCAAGAGAATCATAATCCTCATCTAAAATTGTAGCGACCGCATCAAAACCACGAGACATGTTGATCCCATGGTCACCGTCGCCGATGGCCCGGTCTAAATCGGTCAACGTATCCTTTTGCTCTTCGATGCCAACTTGTGCGTCGCGTAACGCCTGCTTCATCCGATCAATCGTCAACATAAACCAAACACCTCATTTATTAAATTTTGAATCCGAGTGCTGCTGAAGGAGCGTCGAGATACGTCGTCATCTCATCATCGAGAGGGAGTAACGTGATGGAGAACCCATGCATCTCGAGTGAAGTCATGTAGTTACCGACATACTTTCGTTTGAGGGTATATCCAGCAGCTTCAAGTTTTTCTGCAACGAAATGATACGTCACATACAGCTCAGATAGTGGCGTTCCACCCATTCCATTCACCATGACGGCAACTTCTCCTGGCTCGACTTCTTTTTTCAGGTGACTGAGGAGGTCGTCGACGATTTGGTCGACATCACTCGTCGGTTTCCGTTCAACACCTCGTTCCCCGTGAATCCCGATGCCAATCTCCATCTCTTCCTCGTTCAAGTCGAACCCAGGTTTACCGCTCACCGGCATATAACAAGGTTCGACTGCCATCCCCATGGAGCGAACGTGAGACGCTACTTTCTCGGCGATGGATTTGACTTCTTCGAGTGACTTCCCGCTAGCAGCGGCAGCTCCCGCGATTTTATGGACGAAGACGGTTCCGGCAACCCCTCTGCGATCTTCTTTGTTCGAAATGGCGACGTCATCTGCGACGACGACGTGGTCGACTTTGATGCCGTCTCCTTCGGCCAGTTCTGCGGCGAGCTCAAAGTTCATCACGTCGCCGGAATAGTTTTTCACAATCAAGAGAACGCCGTTTCCACCGTCAGCTGCTTTGATTCCTTCAAGCACCATGTCCGGAGTAGGAGAGGTGAACACTTCCCCACAAACTGCCGCATCGAGCATACCGTCCCCGACATATCCGGCGTGTGCTGGCTCGTGACCACTACCGCCTCCAGAGACGAGACCGACTTTTCCAGACTTCGCTCCGTCAGCCCGACAGATGACATTCACACCGTCGACTCGACCATACACTTCAGGATGGGCATGGACCATCCCTTCAACCATTTGCGATACGAGTTCACTTGCTTCACCGATTAGCTTCTTCACGCGAGATCACTCCTTTTTTAAATTGAAAACTACCAATTTCAATTTTCCACTCTTTCAAGGGAACTAAACAAAAAAACCGACGAATCATTCGTCGGTTTCGTATCATGCATATTCGAGTAATGCGCCAGTCTCAGAGTCGACTGTAAACTCATATGTTTTCTCTTCATCGTTCTCAAGAACCGAGATGCCACCTTTGTAGACGTCGTATTCACGACCGTCGTATGTGTAAATCTCCGGTGATGCAGAAATCCATGCCCCTTGGACATGACCTTTTGCTGAGAAAGCACGCTTCGTGTACTCTAAGGCGTTTTCTGCAGATAAGCTACGTTCATCTAAAGCTTTTTTCGTCATAAGTGCGGCAATGACGGCAACCCCGATTCCAATAAACCAATACCTTTTTTTCATATGACTACCTCCCCTTGAACTATGGCTATCATGTACATCGTACCAAAACCTGTACCCGAATGGAATGAAAAGCATTCGCATCCTGTCAAAACTTTTGTATATAATGAGACAAGAACGGTTAGGAAAGGATGATAAAAGATGGATCAGAAGACGAGAGATTTATTTAAGACGCTAACAGAACTCCCGGGAGCTCCTGGGTTCGAGTCTGAAGTTCGTCAATTTGTACGTGGACGAATTGAACCCCATTCAGATGAAATTGTCACGGATGGCATCGGATCAATTTTTGGAAAACGTGTCGGAGACGAGTCGGGA